>CADBQK010000225.1 GCA_902796775.1 uncultured Lachnospiraceae bacterium | reverse complement strand
ATTCATCATCCGGGTTCGGATGCAGATCGAACACAGATGCCTTTCTTGTCAGCATACGCTTTACTGCGCCTGTCTTTACCGGATAGGATATACCCTTATATTTCATCACCTCTTCGGCAATGAACTTGTCAAAGAGCATTTTGCTTTCGGCCATCAAACTATTCTCTCTACTGCATAAACTGCAGGATCCTCTGCAGGTCTTCGGCCGCCATCCCGCTGCCTTCCCTGCCGGGATTGCAGAGTACGGAGTAGCTGTACTCATCTGTCCCGAAAGTGGCAGCATTGATCAGGGAACCGTCTCCCCTGCAGGAAATGGTCACACCCATAGCCTCAATCTCCCACTCTTTGGAGTATTCACTGTAATCTCCGGTCAGATCCCATCCGGATAGATCGCTGGATTTGCGTACACAGACTTCATCTGTGCCATTGCCATAGTTGGCCTCGATCGTGCCTGTCATGCTGCGGTAGCCCTGCAGCGCCATGCCTTCAAATCCGCCGATATAATCCGCTTCCGGAGGGACAAAGTCTACTCCGGAATCGGCTGTTGCTTCATCAAGATCCACCGTATCCATCCAGGGATTTGCAATCATGGTATTCTCTGCCGTTGCCTCTGCAGTCACGTCAGAAGCTTCCTCACTCTCTTCCTGTTCCTCGTCATCTGCAGCCTCTGTGTCAGCTGCTGCTTCTGTATCTGCATGTTCCACAGTTTCATACTCAGTGGACCCATTTTCCGCCTCAATGCTCTCGGGAGCTGCCACGCTCTCTGTTTCCACTGCACTTTCCGTCTCCTCCACCTGGGAAGAAGCCGGTGCTGCTGAGGAAGAACTTCCTCCGCACCCGCAAATCATACCAATTGCCAGCATAGCCGCTGCCAGCAGCATTCCTTTTACTCTCATTGTTTTCATAAGTCTTTCAATGCCTCCTTTAACCAAAATCATAAGCTGCAGATTCGGATCACTTTCCCGTCAGCTGCAGTTCCTCTGCATGTGCTTTCATACCTTCTATACAGATACCGGCCACTTCCTTAATATCCATCCCCAGCATATCACAGCCTTTCAGGATCAGGGGCCGGTTGCAGCCAGCTGCAAATTTCTTGTCCTTCCATTTCTTCATAAAGGACTTCAGCTCCATATCGGTGATTCCATTGGGGCGCATCCTGGCTGCTGCCTGGATGATCCCGCTCAGCTCATCTACGGTAAACAGACTCTCTTCCAGATTGGTCAGAGGCTCTACATCTGTGCAGATCGTATAACCATGGGACAGAATAGCCCGGATATCCTCCTCAGGTACTCCTGCTGCACGCAGAGGTTCCTCTGTATGTGCCAGGTGTTCCTCAGGAAACTGCTGATAATCATAGTCATGCAGGTATCCGACCGCTTCCCAGCGCTCCTTATCCTCTCCAAAATGCTCCGCCATCGCACCCATACATGCAGATACATTTCCTGCATGCAAACGCAGATGTTCCTCTGTCACCACAGAGTCATTCAGCCGTCTGGCCTCCTCCATCGATAATTTATCCATAATTCTCCTTTATTACTCTATCTATGATCTATGCAGTAATAAATCATTCATACTGATTATCTGCTCTGAGCCCTGAAAACCTGCGAGACTCTTCAATCATATGATGGAAGCAGCAAAAGATTTTTGCTGCTTCCGGATAAGACAGATTGTTTTTCTGCAAAGCGCTTCCCGCAGTTTTCCGATTACATGGCTTCCCGAAGGATCTGCTCTACCTCTTCAGCATCGAGTACTTTATAGCCTCCTTTGAGGATAATCGTCCCTCTGACTATATCAGGAATCATTTCCTCTGTCATGCCGAGCTCTGCTGCGTTCATAACCAGGCCGATCTCTTCCATCCATGCCTTCAGCGCATCAAGACCTGCCTGCGCCAGCTCTGCCTCGCTCTTTCCTTCCGGATTGATCCCCCAGACATTCACAGCAAAACGTGCAAACTTTGCCTGGCCTGCTTCCAGGATATGCCTGTAGTAAGGGAGGGATACCGCTGCCAATGTCATTCCATGTGTTGCATCTGTCACGGCACCGAGAGCCTGGCCGATCATATGCACCATCCAGTCTGTGCTCTTACCTTTAGCGATCAGGGTATTGAGTGCCCAGGTGGCAGCCCACATGATATTGCTGCGTGCTTCGTAATCCTGGGGATCCGCTACTGCTTTACGGCTGGCACTGATCACACTTCTCATCAGTCCTTCTGCCAGATAGTCGCTGGTATTATCATCATCGCCGGAGAAATACTGCTCGCAGATATGATTAAAAATATCATAAATGCCTGCTGCCATCTGATACTTTGGCAGACTCATCGTATAACGAGGGTTCAAAATGGAAAAACGAGGCATGATCTTTTCGTCAGCAAAAACGTGTCCGACTTTCATCTTGATCTCCGGAAAAGTCAGAACAGCACCCGCATTCATCTCGGAACCTGTCCCGGCCATAGTCAGCACGCAGCCTACCGGTACGATCTCACAGGAGGGCTCTTTAAAGCTCATATAATATTCCCTCCAGGGATCCTTTTTGCAATGGATGGACACGGACAAAGCTTTTGCATAATCACAGACAGAGCCGCCGCCGACAGCCAGGATCAGATCCGGCTCCAGTTTTCTGGCGATCTCCAGGCCGGCGTACAGCTTGTGGATGGTCGGATTAGGCATAACTCCCGGATCCTCCGCCACATTTTTCCCAGTCTCCTTAAGGGCAGCCATCACTTCGTCATATACACCGTTCTTCTTGATCGAACCGCCGCCATACACCAGCAGCACGTTTGGGCCATACTTTTCAAGCTCTCCCTTCAGATGTCCGATAGAATCCTCCCCAAAATAGAGCTTTGTCGGGTTGCAGTACGAAAAATTCCCTAACATAGTTTCCTCCTTTACAAACGAATCTGACCGTGTTATGAAAATCCGATTTCTCTGACTCTAATTGTCATCCTGCAAAATCAGATTGGAAGCAGTCCGCCTCTGCCTTTTCCCGATCCATTCGCCTCAGATTGCCGCTCTTTTCCTTCAAGCATACCAAAATAATATGTGTGGGCCTTTTCAAAGGTCTCATTAAAGGTCTCATCTCCGCTGTTCTGGATGGTCTCCAGATACAGATGCTCATGGTCTGCCAGCTCCGGATGGACACGTACGACAGTTGCAATACCTACATTGGAACAGACCCCGGCAATCCGCGAACAGGCTGCCATCAGATTGGAATACCCTGCGTCTGCGATCGGACTGCACTGCCCGCCGCCCATACGTTTCAGATGGTTCTTCTTCAACTGGGATACCAGCTCATCTACAACCTTCACACGCGGTTCGATTTGCGTAGCCGCTTCGACATCCCTGAAGCGGAATGCCTTATCTGTCAAGTCAAGTATCTCATCCAGGAGCTGCCTGAGCACCCCAATCTCATACATGGCAGCCGAAGAGAAGGATGTATTTCCTTTTGACAACTCTTCCGCCAGCTCGGCAATATCGATTGCGAAATCTCCCAGATGTTCAAATTCTCCTGTCACCTTATAATACTGGTTCAGTATGGATACATGGTATTCACTCTGCAGATGGGGCAGCAGCTCGACCAGATAACGGCTGATCTCGTCCGTCATATGGTCTACCTCTTCCTCTTCTTTCTCAATCTCGGAAAAAACACCTTCCTCAAATGCACCGATCATGCCCAGGGCCTTCTCCATATTGCTCCTTGAAGCCTCAAACATAGCCAGCAGCACATCGTAGCAGCTCTTGAGGGAAAGTGCCGGTGTTGCAAAAAATACCGGATTCAGCTCATCCAGCTTGTCTGCATATTTGCCTCTCTTAACAGGGGCTTCCCTGATGATATTCTTTGAAAGGCGTTCAAAAATACCCAGGAATGGAAGCAGGACTGCTGCACAGGCAAGATTAAAAATAGTATTCGTATTCGCAATGATACCGGAATTCACCGTTTTATCCCAAAGGGCGTCCAGCAGACCCATTTTATGGATGACAGTTACCACGATCAGCACCAATGCAGATTTGCAGAGATTATAGATAATATTGACGATACCTACCCTCTTCTGCTCTGCACCCGCTCCGATGGAACAGACAATAGCCGTAGTTACACAGTCACCAAGATAAACACCGACAATGACAGCATAGACAGCTTTAAACGTCAAAAGCCCTGCGGATGAGAAAGCCTGCAGGATACCAATGGTTGCCGAAGAACTCTGCAGGACAAAAGCAACGCCGGCACCGGTCAGATATCCCAGCACAGGATTTGCTCCCAGACCGGAAAACAGTTTATCAATAATACCCGACTCCGTCAGTGTACTGACAGCACTGGTCATATTCAGCAATCCGGAAAACAGGATACCAAAACCAATGGCAATGTTCCCAATCGATTTGGCATTTTTCATCCTTCCGCCCATGATCAGCACCATACCCAGAATCAGGGCAATCGGCGCCAGGGTAGAAGGCTGCAGAAAGCGGAGGAATGACATGCCCCCGCTGCCAGCATCCAGGTCGAGCAGACGGATGATCTGTCCGGTAACCGTTGTACCGACATTTGCACCCACAATTATGCCAAGAGACTGATGCAGGCTAAGGATACCTGCAGCAACCAGACCGGAAGTAATAACAATCGTCGCTGTCGACGACTGGATCAGTGCCGTTACCAGCAAACCCATTGCAAAAGCCTTAACAGGATTATTGGTAACTTTCTCAATCGCCAGCTTCAACGTACCGGAAGAATTTTCCCGCAGGGAGTCCCCCATCAGGCGCATGCCATATAAGAACATGGCCAGACCTCCCAACAGAGAAAGAACATTAAATATACTCATAAAATTCCTAATACCTCGATTAATTTCATAAACTCCATAACCGCATACAAGGATACCATAACACGCTGACAATATCAATTCAATATACAGGATTAGCAATAAATATATGATATATACTACATTATTTGTAAGTTTTTGAAAGCATCTGAAGTCGCGTTCAGAAAGGGGGGGGGAGAGATAGGGACACGGTTCTCTGTCCCCTGTTCTATTTACCGAAAAAGGAGACAGGGAACTGTTCCCTGTCTCCCAAAAAGAGGATGAAGCTGCAGGGGATGATCCCTTCCGGGAATCAATCCTCTGCAGCTTCGCGTATGGATTATCGGCATTCTTATAAGCTGATTTTTATCCTGTACAGAAATCCGGCGTCTAAGATCAGATATCTACGCCGTATCCCCGCAGGATCTCTTTGCCCTTCTCATATGAGGAAAATGCCAGTACATCAATGGTGCTGATGCTGATCTTGAATTTCTCTTCCATCTCATTCATCAGATCCATGTGGGCAAAAGAATCCCACTGCTTGATACCTCTGTATTTCAGACCCGGCAGTTCTTCCTTTGTCACCGGAAATGCTTTCAGAAACAGTTTGTCATATTTTTCAAGATTTGTCATAATCAACTCTCCTCATTCGCAGGGCTTTGCCTGTAAATCCTTAATATCAATTGTTTGTATGCACACGATTAATTAGTATGCGCAATGGAACCTCTTCTCAAACTCAGCTTTCAGGCCGTCCCTGAAATCAGGATGAGCGATCTCGATCAGGTTCCTGGCTCTTGTACGAAGAGACAGACCCTTCAGAGCAGCAATACCGTACTCGGTTACTACATAATCTATATCATTACGGCTGGTAGTAACAGCTGCGCCTTCATCCAGGATCGGAACGATCTTGGAGGTCTTGCCCTTAACGGTAGAAGGCATAGCAAGGATTGCCTTGCCGCCCTTAGAATAGGAAGCTGCGCGGATAAAGTCTACCTGTCCGCCAACACCGGAGATCTGGGTATAACCGATCATCTCAGAGCAAGCCTGGCCGTAAAGGTCAACCTGGACAGCGGAGTTGATGGAGATCAGGTTATCATTCTGATAAGCGATATACGGATTGTTGACATAGTCAACCGGCCACAGCTCGACATTCGGATTATGATCTACGAAATCATACAGCTTCTTGGTACCCATCAGGAAAGTGACGATGAACTTGCCATTGTGGAAGCTCTTCTTGCTGTTGTTGATAACACCCTTCTCAACCAGGTCTACAACACCGTCAGAGAACATCTCGGAGTGGATACCCAGATCCTTCTTGTCACCCAGAGACATCAGAACTGCATCCGGAATTGCGCCGATACCAAGCTGAAGTGTATCGCCATCTTTGATCAGTTT
>CADBQK010000224.1 GCA_902796775.1 uncultured Lachnospiraceae bacterium | reverse complement strand
TGATTCACCAGCCAAAAGCGCGTTCTCACACGCAAGCTGCGACGCGAAGCTGGTCCTTTCGGACTCTGGCCCGAAGCGCGAAGCAATCCATGAATCAATAGCGGTGTTAATTGAAATAATCATGAAGAAATCTCTGTTAAGACAAATGATATCGATTCTTCTGGCTGTATTTGCATTCTGCACCCTGATTTCTGTCCGCAGCCGGGCGGATCAGGAAGATGTAAGCTGGATTACGGTGCCATTCTGCTACGTTGAAGAAGAGGGAGCGTGGGACTTTCCTTATTCCGATGACTATTTTCGGACTTCTTCGCGGCAATTTTCAAGAGAACTGGCCCAGGCCTCTCTTGGCCTGGAATTTTCTTCGTTTCGAAATGATGACTCGGATCTGGAAAACCAATATGAAACCTATCTGAAGAAAGCAGGCTTTACAGACATCACACCCTTCGGATATGACCAGCCTACCGCAAAAGATTCTCTTTCCGGAGTGATCGCATGTAAACAGATCGATGACTTCACACTGATCGCGGCAGCTCCCAGCGGCATGGGATACGGAAAAGAATGGGGCGGTAATATGGAAGTGGGAGACGGGGTGCGCCATGAGGGATTCGATAAAGCAGCCCGGATCCTGGAAAATCAGATCTATGATTTTATAGATGAGACTCATATCAGCGGGAAGAAAAGACTTTGGGTCGTCGGATTTTCCCGGACAGCTGCTGTGGGCAATCTCACCGCAGCGGATATGATCGAGTCGGGGGAATTTGACGATATCTATGCCTATCTCTTTGCTGTTCCGCGTACTACAAAAGAACCGGTAGACTATCCTAATATCTTTAATATGTGCGGAGTATTCGATCCGGTGACGCAGATCCCGTTTCAGAGCTGGGGCTATGAACGTTACGGGCAGGATCTGTACACCCCTTCGGAAGAGACCAACACCGATTTTGCACCTATGGCTTATGAAGCATCTTTAGTGGCAATCCCGCTTAGAGAGACCTTTTTGTGGAATAATCCGGAGATCAATTACCAATTACATACTGTATTGGAGTTTATGGCTGAATTGTTTCCGACCAGCTCAGTATATGTGGAAAAATTCCAGGATATCCTTGTCAATATGTTTCAGAATATCAGCGCAGATGATCTGCTGGAAGCCCTGGAAATAGCCATTGCACAAATGAAAGATCTCGATCTGAGGGAACAGTACAGCAGCGATGTGTTTCTGGATTACCTTTCTTATATCATAGCGCAGCACACAGCACAGGACCGCAAGCAGGTACGTGAAGTCCGGTGGAATCCGGAGGAAGGGATCGCGGACAACCTGATGCGGGAGCATATGCCCTACACGTATCTTTCATGGATCTTCTCGGATACGACAGAGGAAGAGCTGTTCTATCATTCCGTCTATTCCCGCAGGGTTGTGATTGATGGGGATCTGGATGTGGAGGTCTATTGTGACGGGACATTGATCGGAGGTTCCCGAATAGATGGAGAGATCATTGATGCTTCGGAATTGATCGATTATTCCGCATATACAGACATCCACGATCTGCTCACTGCGATTCCCAATATTCTTGCAATCAGGAACGGAGCAAAGACGGTCATCACTCTGCCTGTCAATGAGAGTTTTACCATCAAGATACAATCATTCAAAATAACCCCGGTCCATTACTATGAGGTGATGTGCTCTCCGTATTCTACGTTTGGAGACATGGATACCATAAGTGTTCTGCTTGCGGATAAAGATATTTATTATATCGATGCGGATGCAGGCAGTCCGCTTTCCGAAATATATACCGACAGTGGAAAGAAACCACGTGTATCCTCCGTGGAGTGCTCCTATTCCACCACATTTCTGATGGCAGACGAGGCGTCATCCCTCGGCCATGTTTCTCTGAAAACCATGATGCAGATGACGCTCTGGATTGGAGTGTTTATCATCGTCCTTCTTCTGTGCTGTCTGGTGATTGCCATAATACACAGTAGAGGAAAAAAGAAAGGCAGGACTTACTCACCGCTCTATGTGATCATTCCGCACTGGATCCTGATCCTGCTGTTTTCACTCTTAACCCAGTTCTTTACAGTAAACTATTTTGCGATCGGGACTGCACGGGAGATGTGTGCCGGCATTACCATGTTTCTGATGTTCCTTCTGGCCTTGCGGGGCTTGTATCGAAGACGCTGCGTACGCAATGTCGTGATCGCAGGGAGCCTTCTGGTGCTCAGTGTCATCAATTTCCTGATCTATCAGAGAAGCGAACTCGTGAGCAGTTCTTTGTTGAATTTTGTGCTGTATATGTTCTTTATGGCAGTTCTGGCAGTGCTTGCAGGCAGTACATTTTACAGCCGAAAGACTGACCGGCTCTCTGCAGAAGGTTCGCATTCTTAGAAACGTCTGCCCCTGTGAGCAATGGAAAACCCGTTTGCGGCGTGTATAACAGACCTTATATACTATATAATTGAAGCATGAAAATCCTGATTGCAACTGATTGTTATAAATATAATATGAATGGTGTAACAACCTCCATTCTTGCATTATGTTCCGGCTACCGTCACAGAGGGCATGAAGTCAAGATTCTTTCTTTGTCATACAGGCATCTGT
>CADBQK010000223.1 GCA_902796775.1 uncultured Lachnospiraceae bacterium | reverse complement strand
GGAAATGATGCCGTTCTTAAAAAGATGATAAAGGGCAATACAGCTGCCGAGATCATTGAGGCAGGCCGGAAAGCCAGACGGACAGGTTTTGCGCTTTCCGTTACGGCAATCACAGGTCTTGGCGGTAAGGAGCTGATGCGGGAGCACGCCATTGATACCGCAAAAGCACTCTCCGAAATGAACCCGGAGTACATCGGCCTGCTGACATTGATGGTGGATAATGGTACACCGCTTGCAAAATGGGTACAGGAAGGGAGCTTTCAGCTTCTGGATACAGAGGAGGTCATGGAGGAGATCCAGCTGACACTTCAGTATCTGGACAGCCCGGGCAGTATTTTCCGTATGAATCATGCTTCCAATTACCTGTCCCTGAAGGGGGTTTTTAACCAGGACAAGGAGAAGCTGATCACCCAGGTAGAAGCAGCCAGGAGACATCTCGACAGACTCCGGCCGGAGTACTATCGTATGCTGTAAAGCAATGGAAGCGCGGCTTCCTGCACAAAGCCTGATCAGTATAAAAAGAGTGTTCAGCGTGATATGCTGATTCAGCAGTCAATAGTATGCAGCAATCTGAGTAAAGCGAAAGATGTTGTTTTTGGCGGCTGTATCTTAAGAGTAAAAACAATATTAAAAAGTAAAAAAAGAATAAAGGAGAATGATAAAGATGAGTGATAATGGAACCATGCTGCAGAAATTCAGAGAGCATTATATGCAGTGCGGACAGACAACACAATGCATTCTGGATTTTATAGAGGCACAGGATGCTATGCTGATCGAAAAGAAAGTGGATCCAATGGATCCTCCGGCTGGGATCCGCAAGGAGATTGGCGAGTTCTATGATTACTTTGCCGCAAACTTCGGTGACAGTGATGAAGTAATGGGTGCGATCCAGCAGAAGTGGGGTCCCCAGCCGCCGGCTGTACTGATCATCGGATTCCAGGGAATGTTTGAAAAAGGCGAGAAAGCGATTGCTGAGAAATATGACCGGATCCGGGAGGGGAGCCGTGAGGAGTGGAATATCAGTAAGCTTGCCGCATTTATTGTGAAACAAAGCTGCCATGTCTCCATCATCGGTCCTGAAGATTATTCATACGAACTGGACTGGCCGATCGAGGTATCCTCGAAGGAAGTGAACGCCGTCCAGATACTGAAAGGCATGCTTACCGACTTCCTTCTTCATGGAGAGGGCATGATCGTACGCCGCCTTTGTGAGCCGAAGGATGAGGTCTACGGCTTCCTGCCCGATGACGGCGGCGTGGAGGCTATGGAAGTAGACAGGCTGACCTTTGCTCTGAGTGTGCACGCAGATGACACCATGAAGGATTACCTGAACCATGTTGTGATCAAGAAAGCAGAGATTGATTTTCACTAATTACCGGTAACTATTCAGGATTTATGCTATTAATAAGGAGACAGGGAACCGTCCCCTGTCTTCCTGTTTTGTCAGGAGGCTATGATAATGAAGGATGATAATTGTATTTTCTGTAAGCTGGCGTGCGGGGATATCCCGACTTCGACATTGTATGAGGATGACCGTTTTCGTGTGATTCTGGATGCGGGTCCGGCGACGAAGGGACATGCGCTGATCCTGCCTAAGGATCATTATGCTAATATTTTTGAGATCGATGACGAGACTCTGAGAGATCTGATCGTACTGGGGAAGAAGCTGGCGACGGTTATGAAGGAGAGGCTCGGCTGTGATGGTGTGAATCTGGTCCAGAATAATGGGGAGGTTGCCGGGCAGACGGTTTTCCATTTCCATCTGCATGTAATTCCCCGCTACAAAGAAGATGGACAGAGGATCGGATGGGTCCCGAAGGAGGCGGATCCTGCTGTGCAGGAAGAGCTGACAAGCTTGTTGTCGTTCTGAGAGAATTGATGGCTTCTGGCATGTAGTGTGGAGATAAGCTGCAGTAACAAAGGGGAGAAGGACATTATGGCATCAAAGTTCATTTCGCTTCGCTGCCCAAGGTGTGAGGGTACATTAGAGTATAACGAGGCCAAAAAAGTATGGATCTGTCAATATTGCGGAAATGAGGTCAGACTTGAGGAAGGGTATGACGGTCTGTATACGATTAAAGATCTGGTTCGTCAGGTGCTGGTAGATATTGCCTATGTGCGTTTGGATTCTGCTCAGAAAAATCTGGCTGAATGCCAGAAAATTTCTGCTTCCTATATAGGGACCCTGATTGCAGACTTGTGTCTGAAGATATTTACTCTTACGATTCCCAGTGCATGCCCGTCCAATCAGGTCAACAGCATTTACGGGCAGATAAAGCAGCTCTATGAACAGATCCAGGCAGTCGATCCCGCCATTTCTTCAGAGGAGAAGGCATTGTATGAATCTTTTGAAGACTGCGGGGATGCTTTTGGAGTGCTTCTTCTGACATTTGAGTCATTAAGAGCAGCTGCTCATGCCGAGTTTGTCCTGAAGTTTCTGGATCCCGCACAGGTATATTCTGAATACTTAAATACCAATCTCCTGAATTATGCGATAAAGAAAAAACGTCCGGATCTGGCAGATGCGGTTTTTGCCAACCCGGACCACCTCAATTGCCGGAAAGCTCTCTTTACCCTTCTTAAAAGATATCCCGATGGAGAGAAGAAAAGGACATTTATTGCTTCTCTGTTTGCACGGGCACAACTGCAGCCGGCGGATTCTAAAAGCTTTGATGCCTATCTGGACAAATCCGATGACAGTACCCTGACTAAGGTGCTGGTGTATAATCACGCAGCTGAGAAGGGGATGGCTCCTTCTATCAGTATTGTGACCAGTCGTATCCTGTGTAATGAAGATATCACACAGGAGCAGGCAAATGATATGCTGGCTGCATTCCGTGCAGCCGGGCCTGAGGGTGCAGAGCTTGATGAATTGCAGGAGGAGATCTATCGGAGATTCAAGCCTCAGCCGGCAAAAGACAGGGCGCAGGCCGGAGACAGGGATTTTTCCATTTATCTCGAACAGGTCTCTCCTGATCAGATGTCCGGGAAAATCATAGCTGAGCTTCATCAGCCTACATCGATCGTCACAGATCTGGCTCTTGCTAAATATGTGCTGTTTTCCGAAGATGAATTTGACCTGAAGCTCCCCAATTGTCTCATTTTTGCGGAAAACAATGGGAAGCCGTTTGGAACTTCGTCGGTCAACCTTCAGCTTTTCGACCAGAAACTGACCTGTAATCTGCTGCAGGCTTATATCCTGGCTGCTGATGATCCGGATGATCTGATGAGTACGATCATAGACGTTATGATGAAGCAGGGTGCCAAACTGAATGCTCCCGTCGAAGTAGAAGGCCAGGTAGTAAAGTTCAGCAAATACGCAGCGGATCATAAAAACGATTTCCCGGATACGGCTTTTGAGATACTGGAAAGCCAGAAAGTATATTTATGACCTGACATGCAGGGATATTTACCAGATTGAAAGGGAGGAGAACATGTATTGCATCAAGTGTGGAAAAAAGCTCCCGGACGACGCAAGATTCTGCAGTGAATGCGGAGCTCCTGTGCCCGTAACGGGTCATGAAGTCACTTCAGACTCCATTCCGGTAACAGCTGCAGTATCTACTGCGGCTGCAAGAGCAGACACAATCAGCGCATCCCTACCAAACATGGAAAACAGAAAAATTCCAGACAGTTTTCTGCCGGAACCATCTGAGTCAGAAAACCTGATTGCGCCGGCAAAAATGGAGTGTCTATCCGGTGATTCAGGGTCTGTCTATATACAGATTCCGAATCGGCCGAAAAGGCGTAAAGCAGATGCTGACAAAAGGCCGCAGCCGGTTATACAGCCTGCAGAACAGAGACGTATGACAAGGGAAGAGCCTGTTCCTTTGATGTCCGCCGGGGATGCTATCACAAAAGAGGAGCCTGTCTCTGCTGTGTCTCCCGGGTATTCCGGTGCACAGGAACAGTCAGTTCCTATTGTGCCCGCCTCGAAATCCAGGCCTGCAGTCAGGGATATGAATCTGCCCAAAATTTCCTTTGCAGACAGGACCGGCGGGAGCAGCAGTTTGAGAAATTTCTATATCATAGATTTTCTGGTACGTATGGTAGGTATCAAGGAAAATATTCCTTTGTTTATCTATTTGCTGCTCAATGTCGGGATCATCGGCCTTCTGGTTACAGGGTTTTTGCAGGTCCCTGTTGGCATAGGCCTTCTAATCGGTCTGGTTCTGTATCTGATCTCTATGACAGCCGCACTCTCCCCTCTGGGAGAATGGCTGCTTCGAAGGAGAACAGAGTGTAAGCCTGTGGATGATCCGGAGGTAGCGGAACGTATTGAGCCGATCTTTTATGAAGTCTATATGGCTGCAAAGGAGCGGGATCCCAATATGCCGGATAATATCCGCTTATTCATGAATGATGACCCCATGCCAAATGCTTTTGCCACCGGACGGCGTACCGTATGCGTAACGAAAGGTCTGCTGACCATGTCTGATGATGAAATAAGAGCATCGCTTGGCCATGAATTCGGGCATCTTTCCCATAAGGATACAGACCGGGTCCTGGTTATCACAATCGGGAATACTTTTATTACAGCTATCTGCTGGCTTGCCCAGATCGGGGCGATCATTGGAGAGGTTATGTGCCATTTCATGGCAATCTTTATGGGAGAAGACGGAATCTTCGTCAGCCTGATAGCATCCTTGTCACGATTGATCTGCGTGTCTTTTATCAATCTGTTCATGAGGGTATGGACCTGGCTTGGCATCATGCTATGTATGAAAACAAGCAGAGGAAACGAGTATCAGGCAGATGAGTTTTCCTATCATCTCGGCTATGGGACTGGTTTGATTTCCATGCTGACTTTTCTCAGTAAAATGGAAGGGGGCGTAAAGCCCAATGGTCTGTTAGCAACACTTGCTGCCAGCCATCCCTCAACAGAGGACAGGATCAATCGTGTAAGGCAGCTTCTTCAGGATAATCCTATGTAAGACTGACAGATAGAGAATGACGCAGGTAAGGGAAGAAGGAGAGAAATAATGAAAAAGTGTATACGATGTCAGGCGCCTTTAGCTGATAATTATCCCGAGCGGTTATGCCCGGACTGTATGGCATGGCTGAATGAGAAGACAGGCGGAAAGAGGAAGAACGATGTCCTCAGGAAACCGCCTGCGTCTGAGCCTGAACCTGAACCTGTGCCGGCAGCTGATATATATACCGGAGCAGGTACAGATAGAAGAACAGGTACGGAACCTCATACAAGGCCGGGAACTTCAGATTACGGGACTTACAGACCTGATCGACCGGAAAGGGATACATCCGGTCAGTCAAAAAGCAAGCTGCCATTGATTCTGGGTATTGTGGCTGCTGTGGCTGTATTCGGCG
>CADBQK010000222.1 GCA_902796775.1 uncultured Lachnospiraceae bacterium | reverse complement strand
CTGTATCTCTTCTATTAATACCGGTAAAACGATAAACATATCTCCCACGATCCCGTAATCAGAAACATCAAAGATCAGGGCTTTGGGGTCAGTATTGACAGATACAACGCATCCGGAATCCCTCATCCCTGTTATATGCTGTATGGAGCCTGCGATCCCGCAGGTAATATACAGGGCGGGAGCCACCGTTTTCCCGCTTTGCCCGATCAGGGCTTCGTGTCCGATCCATCCTTTATCAACTGCTACACGGGATGCTCCAACAGCTCCTCCAAGCAGCCCGGCTAGTTCCCGGATCAGTGAAAAACCTTTTTCTCCGGCAGCCCCCCTGCCTCCGGCTACAATGACATCCGCATCCTCGACAGCCAGGATTCCCTCGGCGGCAGAGTGGATCTGACGAAGGAAACGAGAGCGTGACAGCAATGGAACCCCGGAAATCTCTTCCTGCAGAATCATTTCTGTCCGGCCATTCGGCACCGCTTTATCAAACATACCGGAGCGAATCGTGACGACCTGCATACCCTGCTCCCGGAAACAGACATCTGTACTTAGATAGCCTCCAAAAGAAAGCCTGGTATAAACGGGCAGGAGATGTCCGGCAGTGCCAATAGCCATACAATCAGCCATAATACCTGCATCCAGCAAAGCCGCTGCCCGCGGTGCGGCCTCCCTCCCTGTGACGCTCATCGGAAGCAGCAGATACCGGGGATGATATTTTTCTGCCATGCAGACCAGTGCGTTTACATAGCGGTCGATATCATGACCATCCGCTGTATCCGCCCTGCATAATATCACTCTGTCTGTCCCGTACCCGATCAGTTCTCTGGCTGCTTCATCCATACTGCTCCCGATCAACACAGCAGTGACTGTATTCTGCGTCAGCCTTGCAAGAAGCTGCGCCGCCCCCAGCACTTGTGAACTGAGCTTTGTGAGTTTCTTTTTTTCATCATACTCGACAACTGCCATCACACCTGCCAAAGGTGCTCCAGATTCTCTTGTCATCATTAAAGCACCTCCTTTTACAGCACACGGGCATCATACATCATGCCGACCAGTTTCTTAGCCCCTTCCGCCTGATCTGCTTCCTGCACGATCAGACTGCTCTTTTTCAGGGACCTGTAAGCAAAATCTGCCACCGTGAGTACAGGCCGGGGATAGTCCTCTTTCCCGAACAGATCCTCTTGTGTCAGGACCGGGATCTGTGTCTGGACTGCTTCGATGATCCTCTCGATCAGCGGATAACGAGTCTGCTTTGCCGATTTTGTAAAGGATACCACACAAGGCATAGAAACCTGATAGTACTCATTGCCCGCATCATTCTCCTTCAGGATTTCCAGGCAGTCTTCCTGCAGCTTGCAATCCAGGGCATAGGTCGCAATGGATCTCCCAAGAAGCTCTCCTAAATATGGAGGAAGCATGGCGGTACCGCCGTCAATGGTCTTGCTGCCGCAGAAAACAGCATCAAACATCCCCTCTTCTCTTTCCAGCTTTTCAATAGCTGCTTTAAGAATACAGGCCGTTGCGCGGATATCCGCACCTGCAAATGCTTCTGTACTGATCAGATAGGCTTTGTCTGCTCCCAGAGCCAGACAATCCTTCAACACAGAGTCCGCCGTAAGGGGACCCATGCTCAATGCAGTGATCTCAACAGTGCTGTCTGCATCTTTCATACAGGCAGCTGCTTCCATTGCATACAAATCAAAGGGATTGATCACTGCTGCATCACTCCGGTCAATACTGCCTGAATATGCATGCATATGTACATTCCCCGGCTCCGGCGTCTGTTTAACACAAACTAGTATTCTCATTTCATATCCTCCTGTCAGGTAGAAAACAGTTAAAGAAAAAGAGCCGGAAGGCTCTTTTCAAAACTTGTATCATAACTTGCATTTTTATAACTTGCATCCTAACGGCTCGTTTTGAGTTACTCAATACCGGCAATCATACGCAGATGATCTCTAAGCTGCGCGACTTCCTCCTCGGTAAATCGATTGTGCAGCACAACCTGATTGACACGGTCAACGATCTCGTTTACCGGCTCCTCCAGCTTTTCCCCGGTCTCGGTCAGATAAATATGGATATAACGGCGGTCGTTGTCATCAATCTCCCTGCGGATAAACTGTTTTGCTTCCATCCGCTCCAGTATCCCGGAAATGGTAGAGTTTTCGATCATCAGCTGCTCAGCAATCTCTTTTGGATTATGAAGATCATACTCCCAGATACATTTCAGCACACCGTACTGAATCGGTGTCAGATCATATATCTTCAGTTCTTTCTTCATCATCTGGAAAACAGTGTGCTGTGCACCCGTCAGCAAGTAATTGATACAATCTTTCAGGGGAGTCAAAATATGTACCTCCTTTTGGGGCTCAGATTATTCTTTTTTGTAACTATTCAGCACCCCCGCACCGAATGACTCAGAGCGTCACAAAATACGGCTTTTGAATAGTCGCTTTTATCTAAGATATATCAATCCCTCGTTCTTGTCAATTGGTATTCTTGCCAGTTTTATTCTGATCTGTTTGCAAAAACAATCACTATATTTGCATCACGAACAATGCATTCCGGATATGTCCGGCCAGCGAAGTCTCTCCGATCCCGAATAACGGCCATTCATCAAAAGTGCCCAAACAGGGACAGATCCAGAGGATATTATCCTTATTGACAGTACTGCGATAATGTACATGCCCGCAGACGGCAATCGCCGCTCCGCTCCCCCGGATGACATCACCAAGGCCGGTACTTCCCAGAAATCCATTAAAATATCCCCATCCCGGAGGAAGCTCCTGAGGCACACAGAAGTCCCTGACCGGCAGCATATGTGTCAGGACGATCAGTGTATCATTATCCTGCATCTGCTTTCTGCATTCGGCAGCCTGCATACGCAGCCGCTCCTCGAACCAGGCAGCCTTCCCGGCATTGTCCCTGGTCCAGACATTGTACAGCTTGTCCTGCCAGGTCCTTCCGTTCCAGGTCATTTCTTCCATCTGCTCATTTGTATAATCAGCGGATGCCATTGAATAATCATACCATCCGATATCCCCGATCAGGAAAACTCTGCGCGGGGCTTTCCCGGTGCTGCTGGCGGCATAGTCTTCTCCAGCTGTTCCAGCAGCTTTGTCAGCCCCGCCCCCGGAGCGTGTACCGGCTTCCAATGCAAAAGCTTTCCCGCATAAGCAGCGGGGATCTTCACAGTATTTCCGGTAGATTTCATCAGCATCTCTATCCG
>CADBQK010000221.1 GCA_902796775.1 uncultured Lachnospiraceae bacterium | reverse complement strand
GGGCGGCCGGAAAGATCAATGGCGCACATGACCAGCGTTTCATCCATCGGGAGAATGCAGTGGCCATAACGGGTGATCCCTCTCTTATCACCAAGTGCTTTCCGGATTGCTTCGCCAAGAACGATCCCTGTATCCTCGATGGTATGGTGGCAGTCCACCACCAGATCTCCATCCGCTTTGACTTCCAGATCAAAAAAACCATGTTTGGAAAAGCTGCGCAGCATATGATCAAAGAATCCGATCCCCGTGTCGATTTGTGATCTGCCGGTCCCGTCCAGATCGATTGCCACACTGATTGTAGTTTCCCCTGTCTGCCTGTTGATTTCTGCTTTTCTTACTCCGCTCATATCCGGCTATCCTCCGTATCTTTTTTCATAATCATCTGCAGCTAGTCAAAACGCACCCTGATAGAGTTGGCATGTGCGGTCAGATATTCGGCTTCGGCAAAGTTTATGATATCATCTTTATCCCTTTCCAGAGCCTGCTTTGAATAATAGATAATACTGGATCTTTTGATGAAATCGTCAACACCCAGCGGTGAGAAGAAACGGGCTGTCCCGTTTGTCGGCAGGATGTGATTTGGTCCGGCGTAATAATCCCCGAGAGGCTCTGAGCTGTTCTCCCCCAGGAAGATTGCTCCGGCATTGCGGATCTTAGTCATCAGCTCAAAAGGATTCCGGGTTACGATCTCCAGATGTTCGGGTGCGATCTGGTTGGCAATCTGAGCTGCCTCTTCCAGATCATTTGCCAGCAGGATATTGCCGTAATTATTAAGCGATTGCCGTATGATCTCGCTGCGGGACAAAACCTGCAGGAATCCGTCGATCTCTTTGTTTACCTCCCGGGCCAGCCTTTCACTGGTCGTTACCAGGATCGCGCAGGCCAGCTCATCATGCTCCGCCTGTGAAAGGAGATCTGCGGCTACGTAACGGGCATTTGCCGTCTCATCAGCAATCACAAGGATCTCACTCGGTCCGGCAATGGAGTCAATACTGACATAGCCGTACACGGCTTTTTTTGCAAGTGCAACAAAAATATTTCCAGGTCCGACGATCTTATCCACCTTCGGAATCGATTCGGTACCGAAAGCCAGTGCAGCAATTGCCTGTGCACCTCCGACCTTGTAGACCTCATCGGCACCGGCTTCATGAGCGGCAACCAGCGTACCGGGGTTTACTTTCCCGTCTTTTCCGGGAGGCGTGACCATCACGATCTTCTCAACCCCGGCGACTTTGGCCGGCACTATATTCATCAGTACGGATGAAGGATAGGCAGCCTTCCCGCCGGGAACGTATACACCGGCGCTCTGCATTGGTGTGATCTTCTGTCCCAGGATCGTCCCATCCGGCTGTGCATCAAACCAGCTGTTCTTCTTCTGTTTTTCATGAAATCTGCGTATGTTGACAAGAGCCCGCCGGATGATCTGCACCAGCGAGTCATCCACCTGGGCGTAAGCCTCTTGAATCTCTTCCTCCGTGACCCGGATGTTCTGCGCGGTGATCTCAGCCCCGTCAAACTGCCTGGTCAGGGCAAATACAGCAGCATCTCCCTCTTTTCTTACCCGGCTGATGATCTCCTGTACCGTATCCTGGTAACCTGCAAAGTGATTCGGGCTTCTTTTCAGCAGCTCTTCCTGCAGGCTGGCCAGCTGATCCGATTGTATCTTAGTGATCTTCATAAACAGGATCCTTTCGTTGTCTTCTAATCTTTCTCTATTAGCTGATTGTGAAACTGCATAACCTGAATCCCTCTGCAGCGCAGTTCCTGTATATCTTTGCATATCTTCTCCGGCATACGGGAAGCTACTCGCCCTTTCTGTCCGTCCAGATCGGTCCATGGTCCTGCACAGCTGCTTTCAGCTGCCGGATCAGGCTCATGATCCGCTCATTTTCCATCTTCATGCTGACCTGGTTTACAACAACCCTGGCAGAGAGCCGGCTGATCTCCTCCAGCACAGTCAGGCCGTTTTCCCGAAGTGTAGATCCGGTCTCCACTATATCCACGATCACCTCGGAAAGCCCGACGATGGGAGCCAGCTCTACAGAGCCGTTCAGCTTAATGATCTCAACGGTCTGGTGCCTTGTATTGAAAAAATAGTCTTTGGCAATATTGGGATATTTGGAAGCTACGCGTATACGCTGTCCATGTTCCAGGTAAGCTGCAGCCTCAACCGGGCCGCATACACACATCCTGCATTTACCGAAGCCCAGATCCAGCACTTCATAGAGCTTCCTGCCTTCTTCCAGCAGGGTATCTTTCCCAGCCACCCCGATGTCCGCTGCTCCATAGTCAACATAAGTCGGCACATCCGAGGGCTTGGCCAGAAACATCCGGATCTTCATATCTTCATTTGTAAAGATCAGTTTCCGGGTATCCGGATCCCGCATTTCCTCCATATGGATGCCAATCTCTTCAAAAAGATCCAGCGACTGATTCGCCAGCCTGCCCTTTGCCAGGGCAAATGTCAGATATTTCATAAGGCTGCTCCCTCCTGCTAAGAAATAAAATCCGGAACCGGCATTACCTGTCTGCTGCCATCGTCCACATCAATCTTCTCAAGCGTATCCTTACCTGTCAGATGCAGAATACTGTCAATATGATAGCGTTTGCAGTACTGCAGGTAATCCTCCAGAGTCAGGTCGCAATCTTCTTTTACAATACAGACACTCCGCGCGATCGAACGCAGCGAAGCCGCCGTCCTGACTGCCTGTTCATGATACTCGGATGCATACAGGACCATGGACTGGGAGGGGCCGGATGACACATCGATCTTCTGTCTTTCCATGGCCAGCATCAATTCATCCAGAACTGTAGCAAACCCGACACTGGCTGCTGCCTTGCCAAACTGGCCGATCAGCTGGTCGTATCTGCCTCCCTTAACGATTGCATCACCTGTCCCGTAGGTATAGCCGCGGAAAATGATCCCAGTATAATAATTATATTCGGAGAGCATACCCAGGTCAATGGTCACATACTT
>CADBQK010000220.1 GCA_902796775.1 uncultured Lachnospiraceae bacterium | reverse complement strand
GTGCCAATGGAAGGATCTTTATAAAGATGAATTGAAGCGCCGCATTGATGCCTGGGAAGGTAAGGTCGCTGAGGATTTCCAGTATGAACCGGACAGACCGCTGCTGAAAAACGAGATGAAAGAATGGCTTGCCGGCCAGATGCCGGACGCGGATGAAAAAACGGTGGCTGCTGAAAACAGAAAGCTGTTTGCCAAATGGATGGCCGCACTGGTCTATGAGGAAAATGTGAAACCGAACCTGGCAGCTTTCCTGAAATAATACATGGGGTGCCAGACACTGACAAAAAGGGAACTTCTTAAGTAAAGAAGTTCCCTTTTTGCTGCTGTCTGTTATCCGGATTGCAGGACTATTGAACTGTCACTTTGATCCTCTTATACGCTCCTGTCTGCGAATATACATAGATATAGCAGGTTCCTGCCTTTTTCGCAGTAATCTTTCCGGAGGAATTTACCTTAGCGACTGACTTATTCGAAGATTCAAAGGAGAGCTTTCTGCGCACTTTTACAGAAAGGTACCCCTCCCGGACAGCATAGGCACTGATTTTATACGTGGAACCGGCAGATATGGTCAGCTTGTTTTTATATACATTATAAAATCGAACGGAATTGTAATTGCAGTAATAGCCTCCTTTCGTCACAATATGTGCAACTTTGGATTTCTGCGTTACTTTTTCTACCCCGCCTATTGTCTTTACTGCTACCAGGTAAAATTTATAATGTGTGGATTTTTTGAGTTTCTTGACTGTTGCAGAAGTTTTTGTATACTCTCCCAGTTTCTTGTACTTTTGATTGGAGGGTGCTCCGTAAAGAATATATTTTTCAGTTCCTTTTACAGCAGACCATTTTAACTGGACACTCTTTTTCGCTGCTTTGACGTATCTGAGTTTCAGCTTCCTGAAAAGAGCTCCGCTCACATCTTTGTACGATTTATCCTTCAGGACACGTTTTTCTTCTTTTTCCAGTACGACTGTCGTGTCCTTCAGTTTTGCGATAGAAGAAGTTTTTGTCCCTCCGCAGACTTTACAGGTATACGTGCGGACACCCTTTGATGTGTAGGTCGCCTTTTTTGTTACTTTTCCATTGTCCCAGCTGTGTTTTTCTTTATCGACATGGGAAGGATCCTTCTGACATACACGTTGATGGTAAGTCTTATCCAGATATTCCCAGTCTCCAAACTGATGAACATGCGAGCCTGTCACCAGCGTACGAGGTGCATGACGGACTTCTTCCAGATATGAACGCAGATCGGTCCAGGACACCTGTCTGCCCCAGTTGATATTGCAGGTCTGATACAGATCTGCCCATCCCCAGTTAGCCTCTCCGACGGTCACATACTTATCTTCGATCCCGATGATGATCATGGAGTGACCGCGGTAACGAACATAGTCTCCCGGTTTGAGATTGCTGAGATTTCTGTCCGTTTTCCATTTCCGCGGGGATGTGCCGAATGCATCATAACCAATCTTGAAGGCAAAACCCATGCACTGGATGGCATTATCAAAACTATTGCACTCGCAGCCTCCGTAATAATCACAGCCCCCATGATGCCTGCAGGGCGTGGAAGTATATCCATCCGGATTATTTTTGCTCGAACCTGCATGGTTCCAGAATTTTCCCTGCGGAAATGTGTTTTTCAGTTCCTGCAAAGTTCTGTCTGCAGCCTGAACAGGCCTGGCTGGCAGAAAAGCTGCTCCAAAACCCAGACATACCACCAATAATAATAGTTTTAACCTTCTCATAACCTTCACCCTGCCGGCCGGGAGGTCCCTGCCTGATACATCGTTTTTACTGTTTGTATCCTTTATTCTGCAACCATCTGCTGCTCTTGCTGCTTCTATGATCCATCCTGTTCCAAAAGCTGAGCATATACATCCCTTTTGGATATCCCGCGATCTTTAGCAGCTGCTTTCATAGCCTCTTTCCGCTCCATCCCCTGATCAAGATAAAGCTGTACATGCTCTTTCAGCGGGATCTTCTTCCATGAAGCCCTGTCTTCAGCCTCCAGACCGGCAGCAGATGCCCCCTCCAGAATTAATACAAACTCCCCTCTGGGAACGTTTTCGCTGTAAAACAGGAAAGCCTGGGCAAGCGTTCCCCTGAAAGTGTCTTCATGTTTCTTGGTCAGCTCCCGGCAAACGGCAATCCGTCTGTCCGGGCCGGCTGCCCCTTGAAGTGCCTCCAGCGTCCGGACAAGACGATGGGGGGCTTCATAAAAAATAGTTGTGCGTGTCTCCGCTGCAAGTCTGTCCAAAACAGCTCTGCGGGCTTTTTTGTCCTCTTTTTCAGAAGGCAGGAAACCTTCAAAACAGAAGCGCCGGGAAGAAAGTCCGGACATGACCAGCGCTGTCAAACCTGCAGATGCACCCGGAAGGACACTAACCCGGATACCTGCTTCAATGCACATCGCTGTCAGCTCCTGGCCGGGATCCGAGATCCCCGGCATGCCTGCATCACTAATCAAAACGATCGTCTGACCTTCCAGCAGCTTCTCGACCAGCTTCCTGCCTTTTTCGATCTTATTATACTCATGATAGCTGGTCATGGGGACATGAATATCAAAATGCTGCAGCAGCCGGATGGAATTTCTCGTATCCTCCGCCGCAATCAGGTCCGCTTCTTTCAGGGTCTGTACTGCCCTGTATGTCATATCCCCCAGATTACCGATCGGAGTTGCGCACAGATACAATATACCGGGCATCCGTT
>CADBQK010000219.1 GCA_902796775.1 uncultured Lachnospiraceae bacterium | reverse complement strand
TATTACCTTTAATCTGTGTCTCTGCCAGAATCAGTAAACAATCTGTTCATTTTCTACCTGATCTCCATCCAGTACGATCCGGTCATAAAGCTTGATATTGCTGCTTCCTGAAACATTCTCGATGATACTGTAATCACCATCGGTATAAAGAATATTGACAAGACAAAACCTGGTGTATCCCTGATTGATCGTATAGATCCCGTCCAGGGCACCTGTCTGGGCTACTGTAAACGTTTTGTCTGATCCGGAATCCTTCAGGACTGTACCGCTTTCCATACAATCGGCATCTACATAGCAGTAATCTTTGCTCTTCCAGGAAATCCCCGGCTTCACAAACTTGCTTTTCCCCTCCGGATCCTCGATTATAAATCCCTGCTGGCTGGATCCGTCCTGCGACACTATGCAGGAGAGAGGAATCATATAGTAATCCCGTTTAGCCAGGGCGGAAGCAGGGACTTTGAATCCTGCATATCGATTCCAGATGATCTCGATATCCGTATACCGGTCTCCGGTAAAGCGGACCAGGTATTTATCCAGAGAAAGAGAGGCATATTCAACCCCCTGGCTTTCAAACAGCTCCAGCTGTGCATCTGCCAGGATATCTTCCCTGGGGAAATATACCTTGACAGTTACGCTATTACTCTCTGACTGGGCCAGACAGGACTCGATCTTTTCGATCTGCCTGCTGTCAGGACGAACAATAATCTCCCATTTATCTCCAAAAATGACTCGGCACACATCCTGGCCGGTCTTCACATAGGAGCCTGCCTCGAGCTGTGTTTTTTCATCACGCGCTCTGGCAAACAGTTCTTCTGAAATATCATTCCGGCTGATACCTTCCATTCCGTCAATCGTATAACTGATGATACCACTGCGCGAACAGGTGACAGCATTGTAGATACTGCCCGATTCGGTATTAGCGCCGGCAGTCCGGATATCCTCGCGGCTGACGATCTGGCTTACTATATTACCCAGACTGAAATGCAGACTCTTTACCTGCTGGAATTCACTGTCTGTAAAAGTCTTACGGAAATTCAGCATCTGATCACGAATATCACTGTAATCCGTATCCGTTATCGTATAAGTCTCGGAAGATGTATGATCACCCGTTGGCTGTGAAGCCTTTTTGATCAGACAGACAGATTCATTTCTGGCTGCCTTCTCACCGTTATTTACATAAAAGCTGATGTATCCTCCGGCAGGTGATTTGATCAGCTGTTCATCGCGCAATATAATCCCGCTGAAAGAATCCCGATCTGTAATCTCGCCATTCTCTGCTTCAAAGAAGGAGATGCTCTTTCTGTTCAGAGAGGAGAAAACAGTGGCTGCCATATACAGGAATATGATGCCAAACACAATGACAACGACACCGGAACGAAAACGTCCTCCAGCTTCTGTACTGCTGTTTGCGCTCATCCTCTCATCTCCTTCCCTGAATCACTTCTGATTACCTATTCACCTATAACTGAATGAAAACCCGATTGCAGGGCAACCGGGCTTATATGTATGTTGATTTTGTTTACAATGATATGACAATATCTTTCTTAAACCCATCAGGAATGTTATCGGCATCCATGGATATGCTTACGGTAAAGTTCACTTCATAGCGAACAGAAATATCATTTAGTTTTGCAAGGACTTCACCGACACAATCATCAGGGATTTGACCGATTGTGAGGAAACTGTCCAGGAACATCTCTTCAAGATCATGATCCTGAGAGATCAGTCCGCATACAAAACCCAGGAACGCATCATAGCTATCGATCGGATAATCTCCGACATTGATCAGGCGGATCCGGTTGTTAAGCTCGTACATATGTTTAATATTTTTATCCAGGTAAACGACGCTGCCATCTACGTTTTTAACAGCCTCGTTTGCCTTTTGGATAAGGAATTTCGTTTTACCTTTTCCTTTTACTCCTGATATAATCTGTATCATTGCAATCTCCTCCTGCAAAAAGTAATCGTCATTGTATGATACCGGTCCATACTCAGCCATACACCGTATGTATGTCAGACTTCAAAAATCACTGACGGACCAGATTAGGATAATATCATTATAGTATGAAAAGCAATAAAAGACAACTGTTTATTCACAACTATTTGTTCACATAAGCAAGTAAGTTTGCCATACTATCATATAGTGCGGGCTTGTCGGGACTGCCGAGCAGAACAGAAATGTAACTCTTTTTCTTTTTGTCTGTCGAATAAAGGATCAAACAGGTACCGGCTTTATCTGTCGTCCCGGTCTTGCCTCCCAGGGATACGATCCCCTCAGGCCAGACACTTTCACCAGTCAGAAAGCGGTTGGTACTGGTATAATACTGTGTCAGTTCCTGTCCATCTCTCACATAGTGAGCTGTATATCCGGTCTGCATGACCGCATCCCGGAACAGATCATATTTCAGGCATTCCTGAAAGATCAGATACAGATCATATGCTGTTGAATAATGATCGGGCTCATCCAGTCCGTTTGGAGTTGTAAAATGAGTATGCACAGCTCCAAGCCGGGCGGCTTCTGCATTCATTTCCTCACAAAATGCCGTTATATCACCGTCACTGATAATAGCAGCGACTGCATTCGCCGCATCATTACCTGAATAGATCAGCATACAGTAGATAAGAGTGCGCAGTGTCATCCTGTCACCCGGCCGGAATCCGCATACCTGGGCATCTGAAATGTCAATAACCACTTCATCACCCAGTACATACTCCTGATCCAGCTTTGCATCTGACTGCAATGCGACCAGCGCAGTCAGGATCTTGGTAAGACTTGCAGGCGGCATCTGCTTAAAGATATGGTAAGCCTTCAGCACATCTTCCTGCCCGATCTCTGCCAGAAAGATTTCCTGTGCATCGACATCATCCGGCTTTGCAGCAGGGCTGCTGGTATTCGAAGGAGAAATAACTGCCAGCCCCTGCGAAAATCCCTTTACCATATCTGCTTTATACATGGTATTTAATACGGATGCCTGGTCCTTAGAATCGGAAACATAAGGCAGCAAAAGCATGCCTTCTTTACTGCTGCATCCGGACAGGACAAATAACCCGGTCAATCCCAGCAGAAATATAAATCGGCGTAGTCGAAATATCATAGTCCGGTTATTTATAAAACTCCCTCCATTCCAGATCTCCTCTGTCAAGAGCTTTGATCAGCAGCTCTGCTGTCGCCAGATTGGTAGCGATAGGGATATTGTGCATATCACATAGACCGACGATCACACTGGCATCCGGTTCATTTGACTTCGGTGAATACGGATCCCTGAGAAAGATCATCAGGTCAATATTATTGTGTTCAATCTGCGCACCCAGCTGCTGAGCACCACCCAGATGTCCGGTCAGGAACTTATGGATCGTCAGGTTGGTCACCTCTTCAACCAGCCTGCCCGTTGTCCCAGTCGCATACAGTTCGTTTTTGCTGAGTATGCCTCTGTACGCAATACAGAAGTTCTGCATCAGCAGTTTTTTTGTATCATGCGCAACCAGCCCGATATTCATTCTTACCTCCTGTTTCTTTGTAAACCCACATTGATTACTAACCCAATACACATAAAGTTGCTCAGAAGAGAACTGAGCCCGTAACTGACGAAAGGCAGCGGGATTCCCGTATTCGGGAGTACACCTGTTGCCACGCCTATGTTTACGAATGACTGAAATGACAGAATCCCTGCTGTACCAACGGATATCAATCTGCCCCTTATATCCCTGGCATTAGAAGCAACGATGAGGCATTCGATCACGATCAGCAGGAGCAGGCCCAGTACCAGGCAGCTGCCCAGAAAACCCAGCTCCTCGCCAACCACTGCAAATATAAAATCTGTCTGCGGCTCCGAGATAAAATTACCTCCCTTTACCGAAGTAAAGGTATTGTTATTCAGTCCTTTGCCGGTCAGCATTCCGGATCCGATCGCCATGATCGAATTATATTGCTGCGCACCTGTCGTCAGCAGATAGTCGGAAGGGTGAAGAAAGCTCATAACCCTTTCCAGCTGATAATCCCTGAGCAGGATCTGGAACGGCTGCTGAATGTACCAGGTTATAAACGCTCCCAGTGGAACGATGACCGCTAATATGATACCGACAATACGGTAACTCAGACCAGCTGCAAAAATCAGCACACAAAACAGGAATGCGAACACCAGTGATGTAGACATATCCGGTTCCATAAAGATCAGAAGCATTGGGATCATGTACAGGATAAAGATCCTCACTACTGTCCCAAATTGATCCAGCCGGTCTCTCTGCTCGCTGATCACGTTTGCAAACACGATCAGTATGATTGCTTTGCTGATCTCTGAAGGCTGCAGTGTACCAAAAGACCCCAGACGGAACCATCTGGTTGCTCCGTTTACATTATAGCCGAACAGTAATACAGCAAGCAGAATTATGATATTGAAAATATACAGTACCCACGAGAATTTCGCAATATAATTATAGTCGATAATGGAAATGATAAGCATCCCGATCAGACCGCCTGTCAGTCCGATGATCTGCTTATTGACAAATCCCTCTGCGGCACTGTTGATAACAAGAACTCCAATGATACTGATCGCTATGCAATAGGCGATCAGACGGAAATTATACATGCGGAAATTGTATTTCCACAGATTAAATGGCAGTTTTCTCTTTTTTTTATAAGCCATCCTGGTATCAACTCAATTCTTATCAGTATCGTTTCATATGCGGTTAATCTGACTGCATGCTGATATCCGGAATGCTTGCAGTACGGATATCCCCTGGCTCATCGTACTCATCAGTACCTTCCCGCTGAACAGGAACACTGAAATAAGTACACATTAAGTCTGCATACAAATCGAGAACTTTGGAGGAACCATAACCATTAGGAATGACCAGTACAGCGGCTACCTTTGGATCTTTATACGGTGCGTAGCCGACGAACAATGCATGGTTAGGCTTGTCCTCGGATTCCTCAGCAGTACCCGATTTGCCGCTCATAGTCAGGCCAAGACCGCCCATTTTTGTTACATAGTCAGATACATTGCATACCCGGTACATACCTTCATGTATGATATCCCATGTGGACTTCTTAATCTTGACTTTTTTATCCACAACTGGTTCACACTTGTCAGTCACTTCCCCATCACTGTTTTTGACCTGGTCGATCAGAGATAGTTTGTAAACAGTACCGGAATTAGCCAAAGCAGTGACATAACGGCTTAGCTGTGCCGGTGTATAGTTGTTTGTACCCTGACCGATAGCCGAACGTACAGCACTCTCATCGGAAATCTTAGGCTCTGTCTCCGCCAGCTCTATACCGGATACACTGTCGAATCCGAACATCGAAGCATACTTGGCCAGACGGTTCAGTCCAAGCGTATCGCTGAACTTCAATTCCTTCGTTGTAGCCAGCCTGTAGCCGACCTCATAAAAGAAATAGTTGCAGGAATACATGATGGCATCGGTAATATTGATATCACCATGGCCATATTTATTCCAGCAGGATGCTGTAGGAACAACCTTTGTATACTCCACCTGGTCGGCAATATAGGTGTCCTTTGTGATCACACCCTCTTCCAGACCGGCGGCCGTAGAAACAAGTTTGTAGGTCGAGCCTGGTGCCAATGCCTGCTGTGTCACACGGTTGTACAGAGGCAGAGACTTATTATTCAGGAGAGAACTGTAATACTCGACCTCGTTCATCCGGTTGGCATCATATCCGGGATAGGAAACCAGGGCTTTCACCTTTCCTGTATTGATATCCGTCACGACATAAGCGCCGGAACAAGGCATCAGGCCAAGCATATCCGGTGTAATCTGCATATAGTAGATTTTCTTATACATAAAATCATATGCACTCAAGGTCCCGGATAAGAGTTTGCCATAGTCGGAATCTCTCTGCAAAATATCCTGTGCGTATAAAATCAGGCAGATATCTTCTCCGGTGATCTCATCATTTTCCAGCATATAATAATATGCCTGTTTTTCGAAATCATTGTAATTCGGCAGATTCTGGTTGATATAGACTACGATCGCATCAAATATTTCGCTGGTATCCAGATAATCGGAAGATACTTCCAGATAAGAAACATCAATGATATTTTTGCTGACTGCGTAATTAAGCAGTTCATCCAGACTCAGCGATCCTCTTCTCCATGAGGCGATCGTTTCATCATCTGAATCAATCTTTCCAATCTGCAGTACCCCGTCATCACAGAGCATGTTGTAAGCCATATCGATATAAGAGTACTCCTCCCGGCTCAGGGTTCCCCTTTTCTTATTCATAGCACTCGATATCGTTCTGGCAACTTTGGTCTGGTAGTTTACATATTTCTGGTAAAAGTCTTTTTCTATATCAGTAGCATCCTCAGACTCCAGATGAGGCAGGCTGATGATATTGTTCCCGATCATAGCATAATAGATATCATTGACCGGGATGAGGATCTCATCATTATAATCTCGGTCCGAACCCAGGCGCATATAGGCCAGAATGATACCGGCGATCCGTTCCTCTATCATATCGTAAGCTTTCTTGGTGAAATCCGAGTCGATCGAGAGATATACATCATTCCCCGGTACCGGATCAACCGTGTCAGCTGTCTCCAGGATACTCCCCAGGTTGTTGACATAAAGTGTCTGGGAACCCTTTGTCCCTTTCAGGATATCCTCATAATATGCTTCTATGCCGATTTTTCCAATCTGGTCATTCTGCGAATAGGAATGATTGCCATCTGCCTCAAAGGAAGAAAGCTCGTCTTCAGAAATATTGCCGATATAGCCTGTAATGCATGAAAAATACTTGCTGTCGGCATATTCACGGGTATAGCCCTGCTCGATACTGATACCGGGCAGCTCGTCCTGATTCTCCCGGATCGCGGCAGCCAGTTTAGGGCTTGCGTCCGACACAACGGTGACAGAAAGGTACTTTTCATACCGTTTCATATAGATATCATAACGGACAGAAAGGATCTTCAAAGATCTCTCAATACCGAAGCTTTCATCTACATTAAACATCCGCTTGCCCGTCATGTAGGCATATACCTCGGAAGCATCTGCATTTTTCTGTTCATCATTCAGCTCGGTCGTACTGTAAATATCTTTTTTAAAACGTACAACTGTCGCCGTGGAACCGGTAAATACCAGATTTCCCTCCTCATCCAGTCCCAGCGGGATATCATCACTCAGCGTGTCCCCCGCTTCCTCAATATAATCGATCAGCCGGGAGATCATTTCATTTTTTTCCTGATTTGTCGTAATCAGCGTACTGTCTTCTACGGTCACTCTATAGCAAAGCTTATTATAAGCCAGCGGTATACCGTTACAATCGTAGATGGTGCCGCGCGGAGCCGGAAGCTCTACGTTTTTCTGGATACGGTAGGTAAAGGTATCCAGATACTGTTCTCCATTTACGATCTGAAGATTATAGAGACGCATCAGAAGGATCAGAAAGAACGAACAAAATACAGCTCCCAGAATAAATAATCGGGAAGTTAAAATGCCGATCACGTCATCCAGTATATTTTTAAGCAAATCTGCCTCACTCTCACTTTTTCTTCAGTCTGCTCAGGAAAAAAAGCACGACCCGGTACAGGAATACAGCTATGATGACTGTATAGACGATCTCCGGGAGAATGATCCTGACCAGATAGGAACCAAAATTCATCCGGCCCCGGATCAGGAAGCCGGCGAGAAACATATACAGGCCATACGCCAGATCGCTGCCTGCAATAATCAGCAGCGGGAAGGTAATATCTTCACGATAAAACATCCTGTTGGTGATTCCTGCACAATAGCCAATCAGCAGAAATCCAAGCGCATGCATACCCAGCACCGGGCCATAAGCCAGATCCAGAAGTATGCCGCAGTAAAAACCGACCAGACAGCCATCCAGACTGCCCTCGATCGTAGCTGTAGAAGCTGTCAGTATCACCAAAAGATTCGGAACGATGTCTGCTATTTCAAAATAGGAAAACAGGGAAGACTGCAATAACAGCAGTACCGGTGCAGCTAAAAGATAAAAGAAGCTTCTTTTCATGGCTGATCTGCACCTTCCCCGGTCTGTGTTTCCGTTATCGTCGTTTCCGTCTCCTTCTTTTCCGTTTCCTGCATCTGATCAGATACATCAGAGGACACGGCTGTCTGATCCGCCTGCTCACCCTTAAGCTGACGGATCACCATAACCGTGGAAAGATGCTGGAAATCGACAACAGGTGTCAGCCTGGCGTGATAACTCAGGTTGGAATCATCTGTCTGGACATTACTAATGTACCCGATCAGAATACCGGGCAGAAATTTGTCACTGATATAGGAAGTAACGATCTCATCTCCGTCTACCAGAGAGGTATTGTCAGAAATCATGTTTACACTTAAAAGTCCCTGGTTTACTAATGTGAGATCGCCTTCTACCATACAGGTACCATAGTTTTTGGTAATCATCGCACTGACGCTGCTGGTATCATCCACGATGCTCTTTACAACACTGGAAGTAACACCGACCTGTGTAACAATGCCGACAAGGCCATTACCTGATACAACATTCATACCGGTAAGGATCCCGTCCCTGGCTCCCTTGTTGATCGTAAAGGTCTTATACCAGTTGCCGGGATTTTTCCCGATTACTCTTGCCCCGGTCATATCATACGCCGGATATTTTTCATTTAACTCTGTCAGGGCCAGAAGATCTTCATAATCTGCGAGATTCTGCTCCAGAGAGGTTATACGATTCTGCAGCTCGTCAACCTGATTGCTCAGCTCTTCATTCTCGGACTCCAGATCATCTATTTCTGCTTTCTTCTCTGACAGATTGGAAACAAGTCCGCCAAACGTATTCACGCCGCTCTGCATAGGCCCGAGCAATATACTGGAAATGCCGCTTGCCTGACCCGATATGCCGGTAAAAGCACTCGCAATAATCAGTACAATACAGATGACAGCCAGTATAGCAAAAACGATCTCCGGCTTTCTTGTACGATTCCTTCTACGGTTCATTCCATTCCTTTCTAATCGAGGAGTTCTGACTTGATATCTGTTTGATATCTTTTATATCTGTCTTTATCTCTTTGCAGGATCGTTTATTCGAAAGAGGAATCCCTCATGGTAAACAGGACATCTTTATAATCAGAAGGATTCTGCATGATCTTTGCTACTCCCCGGATCGCACTATCTGCAGGGCTCTTGGAGAACTCCACCTTGATATGCAGGATGGAGGCAAACAATTCGTCCAGTTTCGGGATCATGGATGTCCCGCCTGTAAAATAGATCCCTCTGTTCATGATCGCCTGCGCCTGCTGGGGCGGCACTTTTCCGATCATGTTGTGGATCACCTGTACTACATGGATAAAATACGTCTTCATTGCCTCAAAGACCAGATTTACAGGAATCTCTGCAGATGCAGGAAGTCCGGAAGCCAGACTGCGGCCATATGCCTTCATTCCTGCACGATAACCGGGAATTGCATCTCCCAGCTCAAATTTCAGTGTTTCGGCAGTCTTTTCCCCAATCACAAGACTATACTCTCTCCTGACAGATTGGATGATCGTTTCATTGATCGTCAGACCACCTTCCTTAAGAAGCTTGCTGACAGTCATACCGCCTTTCATCAGAATGGATACCTCCGTGGAACCAGCGCCCATATCCACGATCATGATTGGGTCCTCTCCGGAGAACGAAAGATTTTCACCTATTGCACAGGCAATCGGCTTTTCCACCAGGTAAACATTACGAGTGCTGAAGGAAGACTGTGTGATCAAGCTGTAGTAGGCACGTTTTTCCACTTCGGATACATCCGTAGGAACTGCCATATAAAACTGAAAACGACGCAGAAATGCCGGTGTCACTCCGCCCTTTTTCAGCAGAAGATCGATCGCCCGGCCAAGATTCGCCGTATCCGCAATGACACCTCCTGACACTGGTCTGGAAACCTGAATGGAAGCAGGCGTACGCTCAAACATTTCATAAGCTTCATCGCCGGCAGCAATGATTGTTTTTTTCCTGGCAGCTACCAGATTCTTCTCATTGATAATGAGACCGCGTCCCTGCTGGCAAATCCGCAGATTCATCGTCCCCGGATCCAGTCCGAATTTTCTCCCGGCCAAGCCTACTCCTCCTCATTACGGATACATATTTGATTCATACAGAACTATTGTAACTATTATTCAGGTATTCATGATCTCCGGTATCAGGACATCAAAGGATGCTGTCATCCTAAAGGTATCCCTCTGCAAGCATACTCGTATAGGACATATTCCCAATGATCAGGTGATCAACCAGCCGTATACCAAGCATCTCTCCGGAAGCTTTCACTCGGTCTGTCGCCTGGATATCCTGGCTGCTCGGAGTCAGTGAACCGCTGGGATGATTATGCGCCAGAATAATATACAGAGCACCGCAGGCCAGTGCTTTCTCAAAGATACCTTTAGGATCGATCAGAGAAGCATTAACTGTGCCGACAGTGATGCACTCCTCTCCCAGAAAACAGTGCGCATTATCCAGCATCATCAGATGGAGTTCTTCATGATCCAGATCACGCATGCTGGTCATAAAATATGCAGCTGCATCATCTGTGTTTTCCATAGGTTTTCCCTTATGGTAGGAGATCCGGGAAATCCGGCTGCCCAGCTCACATAAGGCTTTTAAACGGATTGCCTTGATTCTCCCGATCCCTCTGACCTTCTTAAGATCATGGATCGAGAGCCTAACAAGGCCTTCCAGTCCGGGATATCGCTCATCGATATTCAGCAGCCTGTAGGCAACGTCAATCGCTTTCATCCCCGGCAGCCCTGCATTGATCAGGATTGCAAGAAGCTCTGCGTCTGAGAGGCTCTCCGCGCCCAGACATTCACACTTTTCGTAAGGACGCTCTCCCTCCGGAAGATCCTTCATAGTAAAACCGGCTTTTGTTTCTACTGACATATTTCCTCCATTCCTGCAACCGGAGCGGAGAAAAACAGTATCCTCAGAAAGATACATT
>CADBQK010000218.1 GCA_902796775.1 uncultured Lachnospiraceae bacterium | reverse complement strand
CTTTAAGAAGGTGTACACAGGATATTATCTACGGGCCGAGAGTTTTTATAACGTCGCGACCAAAGAGGAAGAATACAGTGAAACAGCTGAAGAATGGAAAAAACTCAAACTGCATAAACAGTCTCATGGAGAAAGCTTTTTAACCATCATGGATGAATACTTTAAGTCGAACGGTCTGTTTTTCCTTGATGAGCCGGAAGCTGCTCTGTCACCCCAGCGGCAGATGACGTTGCTGCTGAAAATAGCAGAGAGTTCCAAAAACTATTCACAATTTTTCATAGTGACCCATTCTCCGGTTTTGTTGACGTTGCCCGGAGCGGAAATCTGGAGTTTTGATAACGACCGTTTGCATAAGATCAGTTATGAGGAGACGGAGAGTTATCGTATATCTGAAATGTTCATAAACCACAGGGAACAAATCTTGAAACGCTTATTGGAAGATTGATGAAAGGTGAGGAGAAAGCAATGGAAAAATCTAAAGAAATGGTGGAAAAAGTACTGGAAAAGATGGTGGCGATCACCGATGAGGATAACTTCAGGAGAGACATCCTTTCTATGTTAGATAATGACTATGAGTGTGAGCATTTCTTGAGGCTGATGGACAAGTACGATGTACAGATACAGGACAATGTTGCAATTATAGCTATAATAATCGGTGAAGTTGCCAAGAAAAGTAAACGCAAAGGCGATTATCTTAAAGATATAGACCGCAGTATTGAACCTGCACTGCTAGATAAAAACCTGGACGCTGATGAAAATGATGAGGACGACGATTTGGAAGATATTGATTTTTACGAAACCGTAAAGGATGCGGCCGGTGGTGATACTACAGCAAAATGGAATCTGGTCAATTATATTGCTCTGGGTTATGCGGTGTCATATTCAGATGAGTATGATTTGGATAAACTGTATTATGACAATCTGTGTGAGCTGGCTGAAAAGAAGGAAGCAGCAGCTTATATCATGCTGGGGGATGCAGTACTAAAGGGAGAAAGCTGTGAACAAGATACAGACGAAGCCATCCGATGGTATGAGAAGGCTGTAGAGGCTGGCATAAACTTTGGAAATGAGTGTATCGGAGAAATCTATTATACCGGTGAATACAAGGCTCCGGATTTTAAAAAGGCGTATGAATATTTTACCAAAGATAAAGGAAGAAAATCATTCTGTACACTATATCATCTAGCTGAAATGTACAGGCGTGGATTACATGTAATGCAGAACGGGGATAAAGCTAACGAGTACTATCAGCAGATTGTATCTGAGAATGGTGCCTATTGCAAAATGGACGATTATTACTGGCGTGCGTGTTACCGTCTGGGTATGGCTCTGTATACTGACTGGGAAACGGAAGCCTCACTCAAGTCGGCTTTCTGCTTGCTGACGGAAGCTAAGGAACTATATGGAGACGAGAAAAGCGGGAACGAGGACAGGAAGGGTGATATCACTAAAGAAGAACTGTATCAGAACTGGCAGATGGTGGAACAGGAAGTAATCTCATATAAAAAAATGCGAAACGAAATGCCGGTCATTATGAAAGTCCGGTGTGTCGTAGATGATATAACCTTTTTGACCAAAGATAAGGCATATGAGGTTTTGACTGAAGAACACGGCTTATACGGCCTTGTTGATGATGAAGACGATGGAATCTACCTGTACAGCAAGAATTGTTTTGAAGTGATTGAAGACTATGGTGATGAGGCGCGAACAGGTATGAGCAAAAGTACCCGGGAATACGAGGCTATCCTTAATTCCATCTCATCCGGTCTGACTGGGAACTATGAGATGGATATAGGATACCTTAAAGAACAGATGGATGCATATAAGGACCATGCTATGGGTAAAGAGATTCTTCGGGCCTGCGGGCGACTGATATATGATCTTTTGCCGGAAGAAAAGAAGGAAGAATTTGCAAAAGCAATTCAAAAAGACGAATTCAGTACTAAAGTAATCTTAGAAGAAGTGAAGTTCAATATATCCAAAACGGATTACAGAAGAGCGATCTCCTTAATAGAATCTCTTATATTACAATGCGAGGAAGGCAATCTGTATCAGGACGACCGGGTAAGCGAGTATCACGATTTTGATGAAATCTTTGAACAGATGCTGTACGAATACCGGGAAAGACCGGATAAAGAAATCAGACAGGTATCGGTTCCATATTCTGAAATATATTATCTGTATGGTTACCTGCTTGTAGAATTTAGGCGCTATGATGAAGCACGTGCGGCGTTGAAGACAGCCCTTCGTTGGAATCCCGTCAATACCGCCGCATCTATTGAATATGCTGAAACCTATAAAGCTACAGGTGAGTGGGACGCATTTTTTGCCTACACTATAGAAGCTTTCAAAATAGCCTTTCGTGCCGGTACGGTGGCGCGCTGTTATCGAAACCTCGGCTACTATTTTGTCGAAAAGGCATTATATCCCGTAGCTGTTGCCTGTTATCTCCTGAGCCTGGAATATGAACCCGATTCCGAGCAGGCACGGACTGAATTATATTATATTCATAAAAAGGCTCAGAAGGACGTTCCAGAGCTTTCGGAGGAAGTTATAGAGGACTATGCTGAAAGGTATGGTTTCCCTCTTCACGCTGATGATGACATTGTGGGACTCTCATATGCTTGTGGCGAGCATTATTTTGAAGAGAACCTGAAAGATCATGCAAGGTACTTCCTTACGATTGCTAATGAACTGACAGACCTGGAGAAAGTCAAGGACATGCTAAAAAAGCTGGATGAATAGTTACCATTCAGTATATATCAGGCATCAATAATACAAATGGAGGTAGACCTATGAACAGAAAGCCCTTACCAAACAATGAGTATTTTATCGTTCCTGATTACTATGTGGAGTTGAAAGCCGATCCAAAAGATCCGCCTTATACCACGCCCTATGGGTATCAATCTGAGACCGTGATGGCCTTTGTCCTGGTACATCCGATTCATATCTCGCAAGCCATGCCGTATGGGCACCCAGAGGTGTTGATTGACGGGATACATAAACAACTGTCCGAGAACCAGGGCTTGATAGAGGTTAAAGACGGACAGACAGAGGCAGGAAGACACTATATCTACAGCATCGTAAAAACATACAACGACGCTGAAAAGAGAAACCAGTATAACCTGACCATGCATGTATCCTATGATACGTATTCCATGAATATCACAGGGTTCTTTGATGAAATCGGCGTTACCGGTATGCGTGAAGCACAGGCGTATATTCTCCTGACGAATGAGGGCATCATCAAAGGTGTAGAAGAGTGGTGTAAAGATCCCTATGATGAGACGTATACAAAGGGGCACCTGATGAACCGGTCTGAAGAAGAACCGTTTGACCGGGCTTTTCCAGGGCATCCGTTGAGTGAAGCCAGAAAATATGCCCAGATTATCATAGCGAACAATTAAAACGGAAACAGGTCGTGGGGGGGACTTTACTGTGTTCATACTCCCATTTTCGTATAACTAAGAAAATGAGAAACTCTTTTAATTCGCTGGATATAAGCTATTAATAATAATGCAGGAACATATAGAATATGATAAAATATTAAAGTATAGATAAGACTACTTTTAAATGAAAGGTTAGGCTGTAAATGGATAAAATTAGCAAAACGAATCAAAGAGAGTTGGCAGTCAATCCCCCCGCACCAACGCGTTCACAGGTGG
>CADBQK010000217.1 GCA_902796775.1 uncultured Lachnospiraceae bacterium | reverse complement strand
GCCATCTCTGTAAGGCCCGCGGCATACATGTGTCCGGATACACTTGTGAAGATTCTGGGACAATTTTGCCAGTCCCTCTGCACTGTAGGACAGGATTACTTCCGGTGCAGTAAACTGTTCACCAGGTGCAAGCGGATAGGAAAACTGTTCATCCATTAACCCGAGCAGCAGACGTGTCTGTTCATACTGGTCTTTCTGAGCTTCGCCCTTAAAAGAACCGCTGTATACAAAGGACATCGCATAGCAGGCTCCGCTGTCTTCAGTTGTTTCTTTCCCGGCAGCGATCATCAGGGGATTGAACTGATGGCTGGAGATGCCGCGTCTGCTCCCGATCATCTGCGCGTTATGACCGATAGCAGTTCTCTCCAGATTGCGCTCCATGGCATGGCGGCCATAAAAGCTGAGAAGATCATAGTCTCCTGTCAGAAAATCCAGACAGGCACTCTGTACTTTGTGCAGAACTGCTTTTTTATCAGATGTGTTCCGGATCCGGACAGCCCTGGTAATAATATCCAGTTCCGGTAGAATACCATACAAAAGATCTGCCCGGATACCGGATGCCGGATCCATCATATGAATGACCAGAGTCTGAGCTTCCTCTTCAGAGGCATAGACCGCCGGAAGACCGGGAAGGCTGTACTTTCCTTCCTGAATCTCATATCCCTGATATCTAAGGTCACAGCAGTAAGAACCGTCCGCGTTTTTAACGATCAGGGCACTGCTCCTGAAATCGCCATTCCCCTGGCAGGGATATTCCTGAGGAAGCGCATCCAGAGAATACGTTCTGTCACGTCCGGCTTCATAAGGATTCCCGGAAAACCCGCGGTCTGCATAAGTCAGCAGGTAATCCATCTCTCCCACTGTTTTTCTGCCATAGTAAAGATGCAGCAGGAAACCATAAGAGTCTGCCTGCATCTGATAGCTTGTGTGACGAGTGTGGAGGGTGAAGATACGTTTATGTTCCTGAAATTGAATGCTCATAATTAATCAACCTGTTCTAACCTAGATGTATGATACTTGCTTCCCACGGCCGCAGGAGCATATTGTTTTCTGCATGGGTGTCTGGATAATTGCTGATCAGCACAGAGCAATGATCCAGGGAATAGTCGTCGGAAATCCGGAAGACCCTGTGATCCGGTGAAAGATTGCAGATCACCAGGACCTTTTGGGACTGTGTAAACCGTTCATAGGCAAATACGGCTTCATCCTCAGGGGCCAGAAGCTTAAAGCCCCCGTATATAAGGACATCTTTCCATTTCTCATCTTTACGAAGTGCCAGATATGACCGGTAAAAAGAATAAACGGAATCGGGATCTTTTATCTGTGCAGCAGCATTGATCTGCTTGTAGTTGGGATTGACCGGAAACCAGGGTGTGCCGCTGGTAAATCCCGCCTGGTCTTTACTCGACCACTGCATCGGAGTACGGGCATTGTCCCGGCTTTTATAGGCGATGGCTTCGAGCAGCTCCTTCTCCTCACGAAGACCTGACTGTGTCAGCTGTTTATAAGCACCGATCGATTCGATATCATTATAATCTTCGATCCCCTGAAAAGGATAATTGGTCATCCCGAGCTCTTCTCCCTGGTAGAGGAAAGGCGTCCCCTGCATGGAATAGATGGCTACCGCGATGGCTTTTGCAGACTGTGGACTGTTATCTCCCAGCCTGGATACCATCCTGGGCTGATCATGATTTCCGAAAAACAGGGAATTCCAGGCAGTCTCATCGAGCTCTCTCTGCCATTTTGCGAGATTTTCCTTCAATGCCGGGAGAGGCATCCTGCGTTTGCACCATTTGCCTGTCTCATCACCATCCAGAACTGTATGCTCAAATTGGAAGACCATTCCCAGCTCTGTACCCTCTGCATTTGCCAGGTGCCGGGCCTGTTCTGTTGTGACACCGCCGCACTCTCCTACTGTCAGGAGATCATAATGAGACAGCACTTTTTGATTCATCTCCTGCAGATAATCATTCAGATGAGGGCCGTAGAATACTTCAAAGTGCGGATCTCCGTATAGTCCGTTGGTCGATGGTGCATCCATCAGTTTTTCCTTTTTTGAGATCATACCGATTACATCCATACGGAATCCATCGATCCCTTTATCGCACCAAAAACGCATGATCTCATAGATCTCCTCCCGGACCTTTGGATTGTTCCAGTTCAGATCAGGCTGTTTCCTGGAGAAGCAATGCAGATAGTACTGCTCTGTTTTCTCATCCCATTCCCAGGCAGAGCCTCCGAAGACACTCCCCCAGTTGGTCGGCTCTTTTCCGTCTACGGCATCCCGCCAGAAATAATAATCCCGTTTATCATTGTCTCTGGAGGAACGGCTTTCGATAAACCATGGATGTTCATCTGAGCTGTGATTAGCCACCAGGTCCATTACGATCCGGATCCCCTTCTGGTGGGCTGAGCTAAGCAGGCGGTCAAAATCCTCCATGGTCCCAAACTCATCCATGATCTGTCTGTAATCGGAAATATCATAACCGTTATCATCATTGGGGGACTTGTAAACAGGAGCCAGCCAGATCACATCGATACCCAGCTGTGCAAGGTAATCCAATTTAGTCTCGATGCCGGCCAGGTCACCGATCCCGTCACCATTTGAATCAAAAAAAGAGCGCGGATAGATTTCATAGACAACACATTCTTTCCACCAGGCTTTCTTCATGTTCCCTGACACCTCCTGCTTTCATCTGCGTGAATTTTAAATGATCAGTTTCTCATGTATGAGGACAAAACTGTAATGAAATGGTTTGTGCTCCTGACAGGCTTTATCCTAATACATGGGCTGCTGATTAATTAAATCCTTCTTTGAAAAAAGAGCTAAAAATAAGAATACAGAGTAAAGGGCTGCGCTTACGCGCAGCCCCGTAGATTACGCTTCCAGGGCAGCTCGCTGCTGTCCGGATTATCAGTAATATATAATCCTGCTGAAGAATAGATAATCTTATTTTACAGCGCCGGAGGTAACACCTTCTACGATGTAACGCTGCAGGAATACATAAAGGATCAGGATCGGGAGCATAGCAAGAAGCAATGCTGCCATGACCAGGCCGATATCTGTGGAATAAGTTCCATAGAATACCTGGGTTGCGATCGGGATCGTATAAAGCTCCTTCTTTGCAAGGACAAGTGAAGGAAGAAGGTAATCGTTCCAGAATGCCATCGCGTCGATGATAGCGACCGTTGCAATCGTGGGCTTCAGGAGCGGGAAAACGATCTTCCAGAATGTCTGCCAGCGGTTGCACCCGTCGATCTTTGCAGCCTCCTCCAGAGCGATCGGCACATTTGTGTGGATTGCGCCGTGAAACATGAAGGTGGCCATGGATAACGAAAATCCGACATGCATAAAGATCAGCGTTGCTCTATGGCTCAGCAGACCAAGGATACCACCATACAGGGATACCAGAGGGATCATCAATACCTGGAAAGGGATGACCATCGAAGCGATCATCAGGCCGAACAGCATCCCGCATGCTTTCCAGTTATTACGAACGATGACATATGCTGCCATAGCTGCCAGAAGCAGTGTAAAGAAAGTAGATGTAATCGTGATGATTGCAGAATTGCCAAATGAACGCCAGAAGTTCATCTTCTGCATTGCATTCGGGAAATTCTCCATGGTAAAGCCATGTTTTCCTACTAATGAAAGAGGAGCGGCAATAATATCTGCTTTTACCTTAAAGACATTGATGATGACAAGGATAAAAGGAAAGATAAATAAGATAAAGAGAACCAGCAGAAGAATTACTTTGAATACGCCGGCAATTTTCGCATTACGTGCAGCCTGTTCATTTAAAGTTTCCATTAAGCTGACACCTCCGCTTTCTTTCCAATATAGACCTGGAGCACGCCGACGATTGCGCAGATAATAAAGAGAACCAGCGCTTCAGCCTGACCGGTACCGTAATCCTTATACGTAAAGGCTGTCTTGTACACGTGCATGGCAGCCATGACCGAACTGTTAAAAGGCTCACCATTCGTCAATGATAAGTTCACATCATAGACCATAAAGCATCTTGTGATCGTAAGGAACAGACACTGAACGAAAGAGGATACCATCAAAGGAACCGAAATATGTACAATGGTCTGCATATTGGTACAGCCATCGATTTTAGCCGCTTCGATTACGTCATTGGAAACGCTCATAAAACCGGCAACATAGATCAGCATCATATAACCGGCGTACTGCCATACGGATACGATGATCATAGCGAACATCGCGCCGCTGGTCGTTGCCAGTAATGAATTGGAAAAAAATCCGCCAAGTGCAACCAGTGCACGGTTGAACACGAATTTCCAGATATAACCAAGAACGATACCGCCGATCAGATTCGGTACGAAGAATCCTGCACGGAAGAAATTCTGTCCTTTCACACCGCTTGTTACCAGGAAGGCAAGGATAAAGGCTACAACATTTACCAGAATAACTGCAATGATCGAGTAAATGAAAGTCCTTCCCAGAGCCTGCCAGTAAGCACCGTCAGCAAAAGTGGATGCATAGTTTGCAAGACCCACGAATGGTTTCGATTTAGAAACACCATCCCAGGATGTAAATGTCAGATACAGACCATAGATAAATGGTATGATTACAACCGAGAAGAAGATGAAGGTTGTGACTCCTGCAAACATCAGAAACTGTTTTGTCTTAAAAGACATTGTATTAGTATTCATAATCAACCCCTGTAATACTATACAGATGCCGGCAGGATAAATGCCTGCCGGCATGAATTACTCTGTTTCAAATCCATTGGGATTCAGACAGTTCCTTAATGTTCTACGGGAGTTACAGAAGACCAGTACTGCTGTACCATCTCAGCAAGCTTAGCACGGTCGATCTTACCAGCCAGATACTGCTGCATCATGTCAGCACCGACTTTTGAATAATGATCATCAGGATCATAATTGTAGTTGTCGATCAGGTTGCCCTCATCTGCATACTTCTTAACGCTCTTGGACAGAGGATCGAGTGCGCTTGCATCGATATTGTCATATGCAGGAACGACCAGGCACTTCTCGGTCAGGAAAGCGTTGCCTTCCGGATCGGATACCAGCCAGTTAAGGAAATCCTTAGCAGCTGCAACCTGTGCCTCGGAAGTATTCTCAGAGGAGTCAATGAAGAAGTACTTGGAGCCGCCGCCGACAAGCTTGGTATTAGCGCCCTCATACATGTTCTGAGGAACAGGCATCATGCCAAGGTTAGCTTCAGCATTAAAGTCTTTGATCAGGGACCAATCCCAGTTGCCGCCGAACATGAAAGCGATCTCGCCTTCAGCCAGCTTCAGCTCGGACTGCTCACGCTCAGCATTGATCGGGTTGTCTTTTGCATAGTTGTACTCCATCAGGACATCGAAGGTATCCATCATAGAGTTGAACTTAGCATCATTTGCAAGATCAGCCTCGCCTTTATACAGAGACTGGATAAAGGCTTCCGGATCATCTCTCTGCTCATAGATCTCCTGGAAATAATGAGCTGCCAGAGACCAGTCTTCCTTCATGATACCGACAGGAGACTCCATACCGCCTGCCTTGAGCTGCTCAAGAAGGCCCTTGAAAGCGTCAAGAGTCGCATACTTGGAAGGATCGAAGTCTTCACCGGTAATCGCTTTGATCGCGTCTGCATTATACATAATGCCGCGGGCCTCAACACAGAACGGGAAGCCCATTACTTTGTCATCAATTTTGATTGCATAATTGGTATGGGATACCCAATCCTGATC
>CADBQK010000216.1 GCA_902796775.1 uncultured Lachnospiraceae bacterium | reverse complement strand
CCTGATTTCAAATGGAGAGCTGAATGAGATGGCTTCCGTAAAGCGTTTAGTAACGCCTACGACAGATCTGTCTTTTGATTCGGTTTACGCTCCTTTCGGTCAGGTACCCTCAGATCGTATCATATGCCCGGAGGTTCTTGGCATTTTGGATCCTCTCACGGTTCAGATCCGTGTCGCAGCCTTCCAAGTTGGAAAAGGTGAAATCACCTTGGATGAAGCTGCAGCAAAGTATGGAAGTTTTGAGTAATCCCGGAGAGTTTTTGATAAGTCCGGGGAATTGACTGCTGTTGTGAACGAGGCACCTGAAAAGCAAATAAGGGATGCCTGGATCTGCTGAGAATAGCTTAACATCACATGGTAAGCATCAGGTAAGCATCAGGTAATAAGCACTAATTAACTTGTATGTATAAGGACATTTTCCTTCGATGGGAGATGTCCTTTTTTCATGATCTTCTTGAGTAATATTCGAACCTCCCGAAATTCTCGGTTTTATGCGGTTCTGATGGTGATTAAGGTTCATTTGAGGCGTTTTCACTGCCTTCCCAGGGCGGTAGGTCTATTTGATGTTTTCTTTTTTTCAGGCATTGTATCCGTCTGAGATTGGAAAAGAGTGCAATATGGTGAAAACATTGTGTAAATAATATCTGAATAGCAAATATCCGATAGATAATATGATATAATAGAAACACTACAGGAATGAAAAATGACGTCTTGGAATTAGTGAGGGATGAACATGAAAGCGTGCATTAGAACGAATATGAAAAATCAGTATATATCAATCAAGTTGTTAACGCTTTTAGTGACTATGCTGATAGTATTTGTCATACTGCCGGTATTTGTATTTGCCGCGGACGAGTTCACAGGGAAAACGATCGATCTTAACAGCGGGGCGTCGCGGGATGCCGATTTTATTGCTGTCGACAGCAAATTCACGACGAAGAGCGGTAAATCGCGGGAAGTTTTTATGACGGGTCTTAAGTCCGGAAACAAAGATAAGGTGCTGGAATGCCTGGCTGAATACTTTGACTTAGTTGAATCCGGAACACCGGTCAAGATGATCGATAATGCATTCGCCGATGCCGAGAAATGGGAAGCAGGAATCGTAGAAGACTTTTCTGGAAATACTTCAGATAGTTCACAGTACGAAGGTGATGGCACGCAGTGCTGGGCTGCATCAGCTTCGAACATGCTGTGGATATCAGGATGGGTAAAGTATCTTGATGATGGAGCTCCAACGTTTAAGTCAGAGGATGACATCTTCAGGCTGTATACCAAAGTGTTTACGAATGAAGGGTCAGATACAGACAGGGCTATAGACTGGTTTTTTACAGGCGAATACTTCCTGACAGGTTTTAAGAGCCATGCAAACTTTCGGAAGAATGATACAAAAGACAGGTCAAAAGATGGGTTTAAAAAATCATTCGTCAGTTCGCTTGCGCAGAAACAGCACAATATTATTGAGGATGCCGGCGGTATAAAAATACTTGTAAAAGCAGGACCGGCTTCTGGAGGTTCAGGGAAAGGGCAGTCGGTTTTTCAGGGAAGCATAGGACCTTTGTCCGACAATGAACTGGATAATAATCCGCTGCATTCGGTCACAATAGCAGGCATCATTACGAATCCAAATGCTGAAAAGCCGGGCAGCAAGTATAAAGCAATCATCATCATTGACAGTGACAATGACGCTTGTCCGGATCAGGATGAACAGCAGCAGGTCAAAGCCGGTACTGCATCCAGAAGTAAGATCAAAGCAGCCAGACCGAATTCCTGTACAGTTTATCCGCTTGTTTACATGAGCGACAAAAACGGGATTCCGGGGTGGGAAATAGTTGGCTATGCGGCAAAAGGTGAAAGGTGGGTGCTCTGCGATATCGATGAACTGTTCATGCCGTCTGCCAGTCTGATAAAAAGCTGTTCCGAGACTGAGGGAAGCATGGATTCTATCAAGCATGCTGATCTCACTCTTGATACAATGTTCCTGACAACCAGTGAAACAGGTTTTACGGATCCTTATTACATGGTATTCGATGAAGATAAAGTGACCAAATTCGAGTATGGTGCGCCAGTCAGACTCAGTTTCTTCGTGGCTAATCGTGCAAGAAAGGATGTTACGGTCTATGAAGACGGCAAACCATTAAAGCTGAATTGGAAGGTCACCAGTGATCAGGACGGGTCTGTGATCACTCAGGGCTCGCAAGTATGTGAGCTTCCTTTAATTTCCAGGCAGGAAGGCGGCACGGATAAGCCCAATCTTGTAACATTGAATGATAAATCGGGAACGATAGAAGCATGGAAACCAGGTAAATACACTTTGACCGCTGTCATCAATAAGGATAGGGCAGTAAGAGAAGCATATTATAAGAACAATCTTGAGAAAAAACTTCATTTCACCATTTCAGATAAAGATGAAAGCAGTTTTGAATCATTGGAACCTGAGAGTAAAGAATCATCCGAGTCAGAGAGTGATGAAACGCCAACGCTTATAAAAGCTGCCAATCCTATGAAAGTCAGGGGAAAAACAGTCACGATCAGATACAGAAAACTGAAGAAAAAATCAAGGATTGTGAAGGCCGCAAAGGCTTACAAGTTCAGTAACAAAGGGAAAGGAACCAAAACATATAAGAAGGTAAGCGTTAACAGAAAAAAATATGCTAAGAAGTTTAAAGTTAATCGCAAGACCGGAAAGGTCACTGTAAAAAAAGGCATAAAGAAAGGCACATACAAAGTTAAAATCAAAATCACAGCAGCTGGAAATGATACTTATCAGGAAAGCTCAAAAACAGTAACTGTTAGGATCAGAGTAAAGTAACGAAATAATAGCTGGATATGATAAAAATGCCGCTATAGCAAGGTGATTGATCATAATCAGGGAGGTAAAAGGTGTTTTGTGTATCTTGTGGAACTGTTCTGCCTAATGACGCTGTCTTCTGTCCGCGCTGTGGAGCAAAGATAACATGGAAGCAGTCTGAGGAGAAATGCTGTCCGGACAACTCCAGAATGCATCTTCTGGAATGTTCATCCTGCGGAAGCCATGATCTTAAAAGAGTCCGGAAGGGTGAATATATTTGCGAACACTGCGGTAGCAGATTCTTCATGGATGACGAGGATGATATTGAGACAAATGAGGAAGCAGATGCCAGGCTGCTGGCTCTCTTTGATGAGGCAGCAAAGTATGAGCAAAAGGGAGATACCGGGAAAGAGCTTCAAATACTGGTGAAGGGACTGGATATCGCACCTGCTGATTGTACGCTGATGCTGAAGCTGGGAAGGGCTTACTGGAAACTCGGTTATCTGAAGAAAGCGCTGGAGTATTATCAGAAGGCAGAGGAATCGGATCCTGATGACCCTATTGTCTACATCAATATAGGTGCTCTCTATCTTAAACAGAAACAATATACAAAGGCAAAGCCATTCTTTGAAAAAGGTATTGCCATGATAGAAGCCGATCCTTTGTCTGCATCCGTCAACGATACCGCTGTTTCATATGGAAATTATGCCTGGTGTATCGGAGAGCTGGGAGACATGGAAAACGCAGTCAAATATCTGTCGTTGGCGAAAGAAAAAGGCTACAATTTAGATTCTATCAAAACAATATGCAGGAGCCTGCGTTTGAATCCAGGGAACATTTAAACCGAAGAACAGTTCGATTCCGTTGCATAAACAGGGCTATAAATCAGAACATAGAATATCAGGAGACAGGGGACAGTTCTCTGT
>CADBQK010000215.1 GCA_902796775.1 uncultured Lachnospiraceae bacterium | reverse complement strand
TCAGGTCTGATCAGTTTCTGCGTTGCAGCGGACAGCAGTTCAAACACCTCAGCTTTCTCCTGTCTTTTGAGTTCTGAATACTCTTCCGGAGCCATACTGCTTACGTCATTTCTGTCTGCCATATATTACCTTTCCTTTCCCGGCGCCCTGGGTATAGGCACCGCTTTAGCAGCATCCTTTGCTGCTTCAATACCTTTCGAGACCACATCCTTTGCTCTCTCCCTTTTGGCAAGCGCTATCTCAGCCTTGTACACTTCAAGCTTCTCCCTGACGGATGGCCTTTCAGTTTTCCCACGGTAGCCACTTGATCGGTCTGCCTGCGTTGAGCTTGGCGCGGACAGATGGTCTCGGTCTGTCTTTGCCAAAGAGGGGTTTACCTCCTGCTCCTCTTTTCTGGGTTCTCCCATAATGCGCCTCCCGGCTGAACGTTCAGCATCATCTATCGGTGGGAGAGTCCTCTCCGGATCAGGCTGTCCTTCAAGCAGTCCCTCCGGGTGTCCTCCGCTGAGCGCTTCTCTCACAGAATTGTTGTCCTTAGGAAAGATTCTGTCCTTGTCCCTCTGGACGTCCAGTGACACATCAGCCTTGTCTACAGTTGCAAGCCTGAATCGCTCTGTGATCCTCTGGATCTTGCTGGCATCCTCTGCTCTTGCAATTACGTCTACTGCTGCATTAGGATCCTTGTTATTACGGTCTTTCAGCACACAGTAGAGCACACCGTAGCGTTTGGCCTCCTGTGAGAACTTAGCGAGGTCTTTGTTTGTGATCGTATAGACCTTGAGTTCCTTGCCGGACTTAAGCATGTTGGTCAGTCTCGCTTTGCCCTTGGTCTTCTTTTCTTCCTTGAGTGCGGCATACAGCAGCAAAGCAATGTTCTTGGCTCCGTTGCCGGATATCCTGGCCGCTACCTCAACACCTTCAAGTGACAGCCTCACTACCTGTTCAGCTGCATCTCCTCCCGGATTCATAGCATCAACTCCTTCCTGTTTCTAACGTTCTCTCTCCTTTTTCCGGTCCGCATCGACTATCCTGAGATTCTCTTCTACATGTGCCGATCTTTCACGGACCTCGTCACACACCTTCAGTTCGTGACGAAGCTGCCTGATTTCTGCCGTGAGCTCACGTATCCCCTCCTTAGCTTTGGCAATGTCCTCTTCTGGAAGCACGCGTTTGGCGACTCTTCTGAGTTCGTCGCGTTCGCTGCCAAGTTCAGTCATCCTCTCCTTTATATCCGCCACAGTCTGAGCCAGATCCTCATCTGTGCTCACATGGTACTTCGACAGCAGCTTAGCCTGTTCGGAGTACTGATCGCATTTCAGAAGATCCTCCTTCAGGACTATGTGAAGCTTAGTAGGATTCTGCGTATACTTCGGTAATATGCCAAGCTCATAGCAATATCGCAGGTAAAGCCTCTCCAGTCCGCTGCGTCCCATGATGCGGTCGATACGCCGGCGCAGATTGTAGTTGTTGGGAATGCGGTACTGCTGTCTCAGCCTTTCAGTCCTGACTGACGGATCGTTTTCATAGATACGCCGCTCGATGCTTTCGCGCGTATACTCCTCACCGAGATTGTGCGTCCTGATAGACTTCTTCCATCCGGGCGGAGTCACGGTCCAGTACTTGCGATTCGGATCAAACCTGTAGATATAGCCGCGCTTTCTGAGTTCCGCCTTGAACTCTTCAAGATTGAGGCTGAGTGATATAGACTCGTCGATTGCCTGACGAGCAATGTTATACCTTGTCGGCATCCCCGCCTTCTCCATGTTGTACAGGTACTGGCGCACCCCCTTTCCCTTAGGCTCTTCGACTATAGAAAGGCCTTGCTCCCTGCAGAGCCTGTCGGATGTCTCGCGCATCAATCGGTAAGTATCCTTGCAGTCGTGATAGCGCTTGCCATCCTTGAATGAAATCGAGTTCAGCACAAAATGGTTATGAAGGTGCTCTCGATCAAGATGGGTGGCAATGACTACCTGAAATCGGTCCCCCCAGAGTTCTCTTGCCAGCTGCACTCCGATCTCGTGTGCCTGCTCCGGAGTTGCTTCGCCGGGAGCGAAGCTCTGATAGCCATGGAAGGCAACGATACCACCTTCCTTGTTGAACCGCTTCTTGACTGTCAGAAATTCATCGCGTGCGTACCGCTTATTGCAGTTGAGCGTGCTAACGAAGAACTTCATCTGCGTCTTGTCTTCATGAGCTGCATACTCGATGACGTCCTCAAGTGCCTGCCTGGATTCCTCAGACATTTCGGGAGCTCCTTTCCCGATTTCAGGATTGGCGGTCTTCTCATCGTTCTGCACATAATCAATCGGCGCAGCAAAGCTCTTGCGTACTGGCCATATCTTCGTTACTGCCATTACACTTCCATCCTTTCCGGAGACAGACAGATCCTTTCAACAGCACTCTGAAGCATGTGCCACTTCTCCGCCTCCGCCTCAAGCAGCGCTATGGCATCGGGATCTCTCACTCGAGTCTCCAGACGCTCAAGTCTGTCTCCCATCTCTCTTATCAGATCCATTGCCTGATAGAATCTGTCATCCGGTGCAGGCCTCGGCGCATAACCCATAATCAGCATGCGAATGAACTGGTTGTGATCCATGCATGCAGCCTGAGCTTTCCTATGCAGATCTTCCTTCTCATCAAAAGTCAGATAGACCGGCACTCTGAATTCTCTTTTCCTCAATGGTATCTCCTCCTTTCCTTCAGTATGTGAGTGCTCACGCGAGCGCTCAATTCTCACGGGGTTTCAGGGGTACTTCCCCTGCATTCGCCGGTTGGTTGTGAGCACCAAAAGGCAGTGCTTGTTACGAAGTCATCAGACTTCCCCTACCTTGCTTCATCCCTCTCCGGCGGCTGCTTTCTCGGGTCATATCTGATCACCATAGTCCCGCGTTCAGTCTCATAAAACTTCTCAGGCAGTTCGAATCTTTTGTAGAATTCTTCCTCCAGATCAGGCGGCAGTGATTCGAAAGACTCGCTCTCCACAGGTCCGTAGCAAATAAAAAAAGAACCGGAAATCTTATCCAAGAGTCTCCAGTCCTCATCATATATTGCCCGACTTTTTGGCAGCTGCAACAGCTTTCCTTCGTCATTGCAGATCAGCAATACGTTCTCATATCTCGGATCAGTTCTGGAGTAGAACGGATCCCATTCCTCAATCAGCCCTCCGACAATCTCCTGCATCACCTCCAGCCTATCCTCGATCTCAACGATTTCCGCAACCTCACCCGGCCTGCATACAATTACCCGCAGTTGCTTTTTCTCTTCATTTTCCTCATATGTCATGTTAGAAATACTCCTTTCCTGTAATTAAGTTCACAAGCAAACAGCGCAACCGCAATTTGCCGCGCTGCATGTAACAAATCTCAACAATCACTGTATTATTATTCGATGAAGTAGTTGCCTGTTTCTCTGATTCAGAGTAATGAGTATTCCATAATTCTGGACACAGTGGCTGTTTGTATGTGTGGCGACAAGCATCTGGAACCTGACGCCCCATAGTTCTCTGGCAAGTTGCACTCCAATTGCGTGCGCTTCATCAGGTGTGACCGCTCCGGTTGCGAAGCCCTGGTAAGCATGATAGGCGACATTGCCTCCTGTCTTGCCAAAGCACTTCATTACTCATTATTAACCTCTCCTTTCTTTTCAGGCAGCATAAAAGGCAGCCTTTACAGCTGCCTTAGAAACAATATTTATCTATAAATCCACATTCATCACTATCATCGTTGCAAATCTATTACACCACCATTTCCTAGCTCACCTCTCATATAGGCCGGTGCTCCATCGGATGTCTCCGACATTATATACAGTTTTACACCAGAATAGTCACCCCACTGTGATATCTGTACATAATAGTCTTTGCCACTTTTCTTCACAGAGTAATTCCCATCATAATGCCAATATGAGTCACCGCTTTTTGATGCATCATATGTGCCATCCGATTCAAACCTTACTACAAAACTACCATCTCTATATGTATGTCCGGCCAGTTTATCCTCATATTGGTTGCATTTTGCATTACCGCTGAGCATCATCACTAACAGCACCGCTACTACGGCGCATGCAATACCTATGATTAGAGTCTTCTTCTTTTTCTTGTCCTTCTCAAGCGTTTCTTTTTCAAGCAGTTCATTTTTAACCTGTTCAGCTTTATCCTGCTCATCCTGTTTTTTTACTGCATCATACTCTTTTTGATATCGTCTTATAACATCAGATGCGTCACCCCAATCACCCAGATTCTCTAGTACATAAAATGCTTCTTTAAATCTTTTGGACTCATTTTTTTCAAGTATTAAGACCGCTTCTCTATACGCCTCGCGCTTTAGCATCTCCTCGCATTCCGCTTCGTCCTGTACTCCTAATTCCGCCATTGTTTGAGAAATAAGAATCGCTTTAAGTTTCTGCGCCTCTGCTCCAGATATGACTCCATCTCTAAGCATTTCCTCGTATTCCAACAGTTTTTTATACTTGTCCATTCTAAGCACCTCAATTCCTATCAAATATGTTGATTTGTTTTTATTATTTAAACCAACAGAATCTCCAATAAACAGTATTCAAGCTATTAGCTACTATGCCAGTTTCAAACAATCGTTAGAAACGAATTGAATACATTACTCTGTTCTTTCAATTGTTACTGCTGTCCCATTAGCGGTTACACAAAATATATATGGGTAATATGTTGTTCCGCCAGACGAATTAGCTGTTTCTGGTGCTAAGTCAATATAATCAAAATCCACACCAATAACTGCATTGCATCCTAAATCAACCGCAGCTTCTTTTAGCTCACGCATTGCATTCTGCCTAATGATTGTCAAGGATTTTAGCAAGTATTCACCGGTATTACCTCCAGTAGAGGCAAATCCGTCAAAACCACGGTTGACACTGATAGCATCATCACCTGATATATACCCCGAATATTTTGTAATTTTATATCCTTCAAACGAATAACCTGAAGTGACCAACACCTTTGCCACTTCCGCATTATATTCCATTTGTGCTTGTCTTCTTTCTGCTTCAGCCTGAGCCTGCTCAGCTTTTTCAGCCTCTTCCAGCGCCGTTTTCGCAGCATCAGCAGTTTTAACAAAAGCTGAGATTTCACTTAAATCACCGACAACACTTGTTGTACCCATTAAGCTAGTTGAAATCTTATCTTTGTATTTTTCACTTGATCGAAGCAATTCAAGAATTCTCTTTTCGTTCTTTATTCCAGTCGCATTTACGATTTCTTGTAGTTTTGGCATTTCCAACCTCCCTTTATCTAATCATAATCATCATGGCCTCTATATTATTTGGATCCATTTCCAGAATTAATCTTGCATATTTTTTTGCTCTGGCAGGATCTGTTTTGCATTTATTCAATAGTCTTTCAACATCATCGTTGAGAGAAATTGTTGCTGCCTTTTTTGTTTTTTCCTCTTTTGATGGGATAAATCTGGACTTGCAATATCTGCAAATACGATAGCCATCTTTTTCAATAAACTCATCGCCGCCACAGTGTTCACAAATCAATGCTTTCATCTATCGCTACCTACACCTTTCGTCCTCTCCATTACTTCAAAGGCGCTCCACAATTTGGACAGAACTTAGCAGACAATTCAGAGTCTTCTAGTTTATATCCGCATTCACCGCAAAACGCTACTGCCGCTTTTTCAGGTCTCTTCTGTCCGCAGCTTGGACAGAAGCGCGTTGTGTTTACCGATCCGCAACTACATGTCCAGCTGTTCGGATCTCCAGTATCGTTAGGAACCGATTTCTTTTGTTGTTTTCCCCCCATAGAAAACAAATCCCCAACATTCATGCCCGTAGCATTAGATGCCATATTCATTCCAATGAACGCAGCTGCCGCACCCGCATTTGTATTTGATGCAGCTGCTTTCATTGCATCAGACTGTGCTCCAACCAACTGAGCAGCTGCCATTGTTGGATCCCTGAAAGCAGCATTTCGTTGAAGCTCTTTCAGCATTTGCTCATCTTCTTCCTTCGCTTTAAGTCCCTTTATTGCAAAGGATACAATTTCCACACCCCTAAGATCAGACCATTTGTCAGATAAAAGATCATTCATTATTTTGCATACTTCCTCAGTATGCAAAGGAAGGGATGAGTATCTGACGCCCTGGGCAGAAATCTGTGCAAAACAAGGTTGAAGAACAGATATTACTTCAGACTCAAGCTGCTCATCTAGTCGATCTCTTTTATACTCATATTCAAAGTTTCCTGTTACATTCTTATAGAAGAGCAAAGGATTTGTTATTTTGTAACTAAATGTTCCAAAGCATCTTAATGACACATCGATATCGATACCGACATTTTTATCAACTACTCGAAAAGGAATGGCAGAAGGTGTGCCATATCGATTTCCCGTAATCTCCTTAGTATTGAAATAATAGACTCTTTGATCAAGATGCGTTTGCCCACCATGAATAAATCTGTCTTTAACTTTCTCAAGCAACAAGTCAATAGCGCCCTCAGGTTCATTGGTAAAAATACCCTGTGTTCTATCTGAGTCGAATATGTACTCGCCAGGTTCATTGCAAACCTCAATCACTTTGCCCTGTTCTACTATCATCATACATTGACCGTCAGCAACTGCTATGACGGAGCCTGAAGTGATATAGTTGCTTGACCCCTTAGTATTCGAAGAACCTCCTGATACTCTCTTAAACCCTTTAATAGCTAAAGTGTTTTCATTTAAAGAATCACAGTAGAAATAATCTATCCACTGATCTGCAAGTACAGTTTTTATTGCACTGCCTCCTGCTTTTATTAAGCCCATTTTATGCTCCTTTTCTCACATAGTGAGTCGTATGACTTTTTTGCTTTCTTGGATAGTTCAAGCCCTTGCTCGTTTTATCCTCTTCTATTCATCCTTTAATATGCTATTATCATTTTTAATAACAAGACCATTGTCTTTAGCCCACTTGTTCAATTCTTTAAATGCCACAAGGATACTGCTACTTAAGCGCACATATTCCTCAGGTATTTCTTCATCACTAATCTCAAATTTTCGTCTTTCCTCGATAATGGTATTAATTGCCTTCCCCCACAAACTGGTTCTATCACCTACTTGAGACGCATGCCGTGATACATCTAGAGGTATTTCAACCCTGCAGTCTTCTGCGGAACGGCAAAGAAAATCCACGAGATAGTAATAAGTTTGATACTTTTGCTCCCTTTTCTTCGTGATAAGATACACAATACCGCCCGACAAAAGGCCTGAAATAATACCAGTAATTATATTTATTAGTATCCCTTCCATTGTGTAAGTATTTGCTCCTTTGTCAAAAGCAGACAAGTCATTCTTTAGGTAACGTTTATCAAAAGGTGTACCTTTTGA
>CADBQK010000214.1 GCA_902796775.1 uncultured Lachnospiraceae bacterium | reverse complement strand
GAAAGGATAGCCAAAGAGAAAGTGGAATCTGAGCCAGAGTCTGACAGAATAGCTAAAGAAAAAGCAGAATCAGAAGCTGAGTCGGAGAAAGCCGCAAAAGAGCAGATTAAAACTGAAAAGCAGGATATAGTAAAAATAGTAGAGCAGGCAGATGAATTATTTGAGAACAAATATTATGAAAAAGCATCTGAATTATATCTAAAAGCAGCAGAGGCCGGTAACGCCGAGGGAATGAACAGCCTTGGCGTAATGTATAATCGTGGATATGGAGTACGGAAGAACGATAATGCGGCGGTGGAGTGGTACAGAAAAGCAGCAGAAGCCGGGAATGCCGAGGGGATGATTAATCTTGGCGTAATGTATGATTATGGATATGGAGTAGAGGAGAACGATGATGAGGCGGCAGAGTGGTACCGAAAGGCAGCGGAAGCCGGTAATCCCAGAGGTATGGTTTATCTGGGAAAATGCTATATAGATGGAAAAGGTGTAAAAAAAGAATCAGCGGAAGCATTAAAATGGTATACCAGATATTTAGAAGTAGAATCATGGGATATTCGTCTGCTGAAAGTGCCCGACAGAAATAAAGCCGTTCAGGGAACATTGAATTCACTTGGATATGAATGTAGTACAGAAGAAGGTGAAATAAATGAGGAGACCAGAAATGCAGTTCGCAGCTTCCGTATTGATAATGGCATGAAAAAATCGGATACAATAGACTTGGAGCTGATGCAGAGATTGTTGGAAGTATCGGAAGAAAGATCTTTGGGAAAAGATGTTTCTTCTGGTGTGACAGATCTCATATGGTGGAATAGTGATGACATTTTCTATGTTTCCGATACGCTGTTTGGCAAATCATTTACAGATGTATGTGAAGCAATAGGTTCAGAACTTGCAGAACCGCAATTCTGGGAATATTGGGGGTATAAGCCAGATCTGTATTGGACACAATTTATAGCAGGAGATAGATGGGTGAATTTTTATTTCCAGGAAGGTAAACTGGTAATAATGACATATTCTCCAAACGAGCATTCAGATACCGATTCCATGAAGGAAGCCTTGTACAAAGCATACGGAAGAGAAGTCGAAAAAATAGAACAGTATGACCAGACGTTCTATTATGTGTATAAGAAAAATGACTTTTACTATATGCATGACGAGCTTATGTTGGAGGATGGCTCATATCAACTCAGACAAACATGGACATCTTATAATATAAAGGATGAAGGACAATGAACCTATAGGTTCTCTCCATTGCTCGAAAGCTGACTGTGTAAATTATCTGCTGTCTGATAAGCGAGTTGTCCGCTGTATATCGCACTGTTACTTGATTATTGGCACCATTTCCTGCTATTATGTGCATACGAAAAAGCTGCAAATGTACATTTATAAGGAGCCGCTTCAGTAGCTTCCTCAGATTTTGTCATGCCTGTTACAGGCCTTATGCATGCAAGATCGAACGAAGCTGTTAAGCGGTTTAACAAACCAAGTATTTCTATCGTTGACCTTCTGATAGAAGCAGAATATAAGAGGCTGGTACAGGGTGATAATGGATGACAGTTTCATAATATACGGAGAAGAGATCTGATGCTGTTTCAGGAGATTGGATTTGTTCCGGAAAAAACCGATCTGAAATGAAATAACTCCTGACGTATATGAGCAGAAACATCAGTGACTTTGATCAAAGTCAGGTATTGAGCAGAGCTGACTATTCGATCAGCGATACAATGATGTGGAGGCCAAAAGATATTTTGCTCTTTATTCGGTATGCGGTATTCGCAGACCAACTGGAGGTACAGAGGTATTGAACAGAGATCATATAAACGATGCAGCAACACTCATGAAACGAATCATAGTCGGAGGAGGGTGTATATCTATGATGATACTCTTGTCTGGTTGCGGAAAAACCAGGGGCAGCACTAATCCGGAAGAACAGATCCTGCAATCTATGAAAGAGAAATATAACATTACTGTTGAAGTTGAACATATAGAAGAAAAAACCGGAGTGCAGGCATTTCAGGAGAGATTCTATGAGGCAGCCGTTGTTCCGAAGGGAAGCGAAGAGATCTTTCATGTTTATCTCGGTAAGAAGAGTAAGAATGTAGCAGATGATTATCCCAGGTTGCTCTATGATGATATGATCAGAGCTTTTGCAGAGGAAGAGATCGATTATCAGCAGAATCTGGATATCACATCCTATAATATACTCTATAGGCCTTCGGAAGAAAAATGGACGCCGGAGGATGGCCAGAATGTGTTCGATTACCTCTCCCAAAGTGATACGGAAATAGTATTTGTCATAGAAATGGACTCTGATGATGTACAAACGGCGGAAGATATCTATACATTTGCACGGTCTTTGGAAGAAAAGAGAATCCAGTTTACGCTTAAGGTAGAAAAAAGTGGGGATACTGTTTTCATTTCTTCAAGCCGGAACTCCAGATTAAAACGAAAAGAAAGAATCATCAGCATGTTGATTGAGAAGTAGCCGGACATATGCTTTTGATGCAGATAGTCAGCTGTTGAGCAAAATGAGGAGATCGTAGATGGCAACAAGCGGAATTGTAGAATATGTGAGTGATTCAGATGAGGTGTTAACTGCGTCAAATTATAATGAACTCGACGCATTAGTGTTTGCTCAACTTAGTTATTTTCGTTTCGAGGATATGCATGTAAAAGCATCGGATAGCTACAGCGTGTCAGAGTATGCGAATATGGTTTTAAATAACCAGCGCAATCTATCTGATGACGAGAGGCAGTTCCTGACAGAACTTCAGCAGTGTGAACGTTATCATAACTGTATTATTAAAAATATGCAGGCGGAGAATGAAGAGTCTCAATGGGCTGCCATTACGATCGATTTTAATGACGGGTCGAATTCTTCAGCCATATCCATGCGTGGTACGGATGCTTCTCATAGAGGTTGGTATGAAGATTTTGAGATGCTATACGACGAGGATGGAACACGGGCACAGGAGTTATCCAGGGATTATCTCAACGATTGTGATTCGGAACATATTTATTTGACTGGACATTCCAAAGGGGGTAATGACTGTACCTCCGCTTATATCATGTCGGATAAAAAGGTGCGGGACCGGGTCGAGCATATCCATAATTTTGACGGTCCCGGTGTAAATGATAGATTCCGTGACGACCACTATGAGGCCTATAGAGAATTAGATGGTAAAGTTGACAACTATTATCCTAAAGATTCCATCATTGGGCATTTGCTGAACAATAATCCAGGCAATAATCATTATGTAGATGCCGAAGTCAGGCCAAGGTATGCGGATAAAGGGATACTGGGAGAACATGATCCGTTTGCATTTGGTATAGACAAGAAGGAATTCAAACCCGCTGATCAGTCTGACATATCAAAATATCTCGATGAGGTGCTGGATAAGTCCATAGATGATCTGTCCTATGAAGAGCGCCGGAACCTGATTATATTCCTGGACAAGTATGGCATCATTAATATGATATCCGGGGGCAACACACCATTTTCCTACACAGAAGAAGAAGTAAAGAAGAGCCTGGAAAAACTGGACATATTAAACATATTACCTGATCAAATAAAAGATGGGCTGACAAAGACAGAGGTCCTGATTGTCAACATTTTTCTTGCCGTTGATATATATATTAATATGTCTCCTGAAGAAAGGGATGCTGCCTTAAATTGCATCGAGGCCCTCATAATCCACGCAGCAGAGAAAACCAAGGTTTTTCAAGAGATTGTAAGGATTAAGGATCGCATTGTCAATAAATATGAAGAATTTGCAAACTGGCTAAGCGATAAATATAAGAAAGCTAAGGAGACCATCCTTGACATCAATAGAGGTATCCAAAATAAAATTAATGAGCTTCAGGAAAAATGGAATGAGTTGGAAAGATATTTCAAAGAAAAAACAACTCATTTCTTTTCCGGTATAGGAGGATCAGGTTCCGGTATCTTTACTATCAACCCACCAAGAATGTATCAGATCCAGGAACAGATAATCACCATTTCTAAGGAACTGGAAGATTATGAGAATGAGCTTGATTCCATACTATCAAGTCTTCCTGCTATCGGGCTTCCGGTAGTCTTGATAAAGAAAATAAAAGACGGCGCCGATAATTTCTTCTCTGTTAGCCTTCAGAGTAAATGTAACAAATATGGAAAATCCCTTCAGGAGATCATACGTCTGTATGAACGAACAGAAAAAAGGATTACAAATGGCTGAATAATGCAGTGTGTTAGCACCGGACAAGGAAATCGCCCATTCATTCCTGAGTGGGCGATTGGTTTTCAAATTATTATAATAATCCTTGCCTTGCAAGTTTCAAAGCCAACATCTCCGCATCATAGGTATTCTTTGCAATCGCCCGGATCGTTTTAGCACCTATTTCCAGCACCTGAGCACGCTTTATCATCTGATCCTGAAGATTCCTGCCTTTCATACAGAATCTAGTGGCGGATTCACTCTCCCATTCACGCATAATCTGGGAAATACAACCGGAAAAATCATTATTTGCCAAATGTCTGTATTTCTGTGCAAGCTGATCCAGCTTATCTGCCTGTTCCAAGGCTCTATTGAATTCCATGTAGATTACGTCGACTGATTTTGCCACACCATCCTCCTGTTTTTACCTTGGTAACAGATATATTTTAAATCGCTTTTTTATCACTTTTAACTAAATCTGATGCAACTATTATAAAATGCACATTTATTAGAAGCAAGTGCCTATGTTAACTTTTCTGAAATCGATGATTTGTCGATATGCGGAACAACGATGATGTCAACGACTTAACGGTACAGGATTACTACAAGGGACGGGGATTTTCATTTATCATGTTTATTACCGGTCAAATCCGTTAGAACATGATTGATGCATTCAAAAAAACGGTGCCTGCCGACTATCAATCAGGCTAAGAGTTTTTCATTAGGTTTATGCAAATCGTTCTGAATCGTATAACGCAGCGCCATTTTCTCCAAGATCCTTACCCAGATAAAACTGCTGACTATTCTTATCATACAAAAGCTGGACCATTATATAAGCATGATATGGGTTTAATCTGTGTGATATTGTAAAAAGAACGCCATTTTCCCTAAAAACACCACTGATTTTTCCGGAAAGATT
>CADBQK010000213.1 GCA_902796775.1 uncultured Lachnospiraceae bacterium | reverse complement strand
CGTTACATTTCCATATACGATTTTCTGCTTTTAAATGATTGAGTTAGGAATAATAGAAAAAAGCAAAAAAGAAGGATGTCCCTCTTCAATGAAGCAGACCTTCATTGTCCAGGGACATCCTCTTTTACTTTCTGCCGCGTTTCCAGCAGACAGATGCTTATCCAAACAGAACACTGTTAACGACACTCTCCAGATATTCCTGACGGCCGCTGCCGGGCAGAGCCGGAGCGCCCATCTCATCTGCATAAGCAGCAAGCTGTGCAAGAGTCACCTCTCCGCTGCGGATCTTCGCACCGATACCGGTTTTGTAGCTGGCATAGCGTTCCTCAACAAACTTGTCGATCCGCCCATCCTCAATCAGCTCATCTGCCTTTAAGAGGCCGAGTGCAAAGGTATCCATGCCCAGGATATATGCGTGGAACATATCTTCCATGGTGTAGCTGGGACGTCGGTTTTTGGAATCAAAATTGAATCCTCCGGTAAGTCCGCCTGCCTTCAGCACCTCGTACATGCACATTGTGGCTTCATAGACATTGAAAGGGAACTCATCGGTATCCCAGCCAAGAAGCGTGTCACCCTGGTTGGCATCGATGCTTCCCAGCATACCATTAATCGCAGAAACGCGCAGATCGTGCTGGAAAGTATGTCCTGCCAGTGTAGCGTGGTTAGCCTCAATATTCATCTTGAAATCCTTGTCGAGTCCGTACTGCCGCACAAAACCGATAGCTGTAGCAGCATCGAAATCATACTGATGCTTCATGGGCTCTTTCGGCTTGGGCTCAATGTAGAAATCGCCGGTAAAACCGATGGAACGGCCATAATCTACTGCCAGATGCATCAGCCGGGCAATATTCTCCTGCTCAAACTTTACATCCGTATTCAGGAGTGTCTCATAGCCTTCGCGGCCGCCCCAGAACACATAACCCCGGCCGCCCAGCTTCACAGTGAGATCGAGAGCCTTTTTCACCTGTGCTGCTGCAAAACAGAACACATCTGCAGAGTTTGTGCTACCCGCACCGTTCATAAAGCGCGGATTGCTGAACATGTTCGCAGTACCCCAGAGGCAGCGGATGTCTGTATCCTTCATCTTCTCCAGAATGTAATCGCTGATCTCATCCAGGCGGCGGTTGGTCTCTTTAATATCATCTGCCTCAGGTACCAGATCCACATCATGGAAGCAGAAATAGCGGATCCCAAGCTTGCTCATAAACTCGAAGCCTGCATCAACCTTGGCCTTAGCATGCTCCATTGTGCCTTTTTCGGTCCCAAAGGACTTATCCGCGGTGTCCCTGCCGAACATATCTGTTCCGCAGGCACAGAGATTATGCCACCAGGCCATCGCAAAAGGCAGATGCTCGCTCATTTTTTTTCCGGCAACGATCCTGTCCGCATCATAGAACTTAAACGCCAACGGATTCGTGCTCTTAGGCCCTTCGTAAGGGATCAAGGGGATATTTGCAAAAATCTCGCTCATAGTAGATTCCTCTCTTATCTCAATTCCCGGAACAGTTCCTTCACCGCCGGGTAGATTTTCTGAAACTTTCGGTAAGAGCACTCATAGCGCTCTGCAATCTCACGCTCAGGCAGGACACTTCCTGTCGTGCGTACCAGTGCATTCGCGCAGGCTTTCACGTCAGCATATTCTCCGCAGCCTACCATAGCAAGCATCGCTCCGCCATAACCAGGCCCCTCCTCTGTCTGGGGAATATCCAGTGGGATATTCAGCACATTTGCCATGATCCGCTGCCAAAGCGGACTCTTGGCTCCGCCGCCGCAAAGCATGGAACGCTCGATATGGATCCCAAGGCTTTTCGCCACTTCGAAACTGTCCCTGATGGCAAAAGCCACTCCCTCCAGCACGGCCTGGATCATATCAGCCCTGGTCGTATCCATGGCCAGCCCGATAAACTGACCCCGGGCATCCGTATCGTTGATGGGACTGCGCTCCCCCATGAGATAGGGCAGGAAGAACACACGGTTTCGTCCCAGCGCTTCATCAGCAACGGCTTGCTGCTCTCCCACATAATCCTGGGTTGAAAGAATATCCTCACAGAACCACTTATTGCAGCTGCCAGCCGAAAGCATACAGCCCATCAGATGATACTTCCCATCCGCGTGGGCGAAGGCATGCAGTGCATTGTTCGGGTCAACTCCGAAACGTTCGGAGGAGATGAAAATCGTCCCGGAGGTGCCGAGGCTGATATTGCAGGCTCCGTCGCCAACGGTACCCGTACCGACAGCGGCAGCAGCATTATCTCCCGCGCCGGCAACGACCCGAACATCTTCCGGCAGGCCAAAGGCGGCGGCAAGCTCTGGCTTTACCCTGCCGATCACTTCATAACTTTCGAAAAGCTGAGGCATCTGCGCTTTACTGACACCGCAGATCTCCAGCATTTCCTCCGACCAGCACCGGTTTTTCACATCCAGCAGCAGCATTCCGCTTGCATCAGAAAAATCGCATGCATGTACGCCGGTCAGACAGTAGTTAATATAATCCTTGGGGAGCATGATCTTTGCGATGCGCGCAAAATTCTCCGGTTCATGCTTATGCATCCATAGCAGCTTAGGTGCCGTAAAACCTGCAAAAGCAATATTTGCGGTCAGCGCTGACAGCTTTTCTTTCCCCACTTCATTGTTGAGCCAGTCCGTCTCCTGTGCAGTACGTCCGTCATTCCACAGGATAGCAGGACGGATCACATCATCGTTTTCGTCAAGTGTTACCAGACCATGCATCTGCCCGCCAACACCAATCCCGGCGATAAGCGAGGCATCCTGTCCGTCGAGCAGCCTTTGAAGCCCGCTCCGGACAGCATTCCACCAATCAGCAGGCTCCTGCTCTGACCAGCCGGGCTGCGGAAAGGACAGCGGGTATTCCTCTGAAACGGATCTGCAGATCCGTCCATTTTTGTCCACCAGCAGCAGCTTAACTGCTGAGGTGCCCAGGTCTATACCAATATAATACAAGTGAACACTCCCTTTCACTTATGGCTCCGAATGAGAGCAGTGTCTATCCCTTGATCGCACCGGCAATGAAGCTCTCCTGGATTTTTTTGCTTAGGAAAATATAGATAAACAGCGTCGGGAAGGTGGCCAGCACCAGCGCGGCGCCGATAGGGCCCCATTCTGTTGTGTACTGTCCGGAAAGCGCCTGTACGCCTACGGGCAGGGTACGCAGAGCGGATTTACTAATGAAAATATTGGCAAACATCAGCTCGTTCCAGCACTGCAGAAAAGTGTAAATGCCGACGGTAGCCACTGCAGGCTTCATCAGCGGTACTATAATACGAAGAAAGATACCCCAGACACTGCAGCCATCGATGCAGGCTGACTCATCCAGCTCCCGCGGAATCTCGTTCATAAAACCTGTACAGACCAGGATGGCCATGGACAGCGAGAAGGCGGCGTATGGGATGATAAGCGCCCAGTAAGTATTGAGCAGGTGCAAACGCGAAAGCGTTACATACACGGGCACAATGGAAGCATGGATAGGAATTGTAAGACCCAGCATGAAAAACTTATTGAGTGTTTTACGCTGCTTCCAGATCAGCCGTGTGAGGGCAAAAGTTCCCATCAAGGCAACAATCAAAGTGATCAGGATCGTGGCGGTAGCTACAATGATACTGTTCAGAAAGTATCTGGCCATGTTGCCTGTGTTGAGGGCACTGGAATAATTGGACCAGAGCCAGTTCTGAGGCAATCCGATAACGTTGCTGCCGAAAATTTCCTCATTACTCTTGAGGGAGAAGGTGAACATCCAGTAAACCGGGAACAGGTTTATGAGCATCCAGAGAACCAGACCGATGTAAATAATGATCCGTACTGCCTTTGTATTGTTTTTCAAGATCTCAATCCCCCTCTCTAAAGACCGCGCTGATCAGCAGCGCAAAGCCAAAGCAGAGGATGATCAGCAGTACGGCAATGGTACTGCCCATGCCGTAGCGGTTACGAAGAAAGAGCATATTGATCATCAAAGTGCTTGGCACCTCCGTAGAATGCAGGGGGCCTCCGTTGGTCAGGACGTAAATAAGGTCGAAAGATTTGAGCGAGCCGGTTACCGCAAAAATAACACTGATGCGGATGATAGGCTTGATATAGGGAAGCACAATAAAGCGATCAATCTGACTATCCGTAGCGCCATCGAGCATGGCGGCCTCACGCAGCTGCGGCGGAACGCTCTTGACGCCCGCGTAGAGCAGAAGCATATGATAGCCGACATACTGCCACAACGTCGGTACAAAGACAGCGCCAAGCGCAGTCTCTTTAGTCCCCAGCCATATCTTCGCCCATTTTCCCAGACCAACTGCACGGAGAAAAACGTTCAAAATACCATAGTCCGGATTATAGATCTTCAGCCAGAGCTGACCGATAACAACCGTTGAAATCAGGACAGGCATAAAATAAACAGAAAGGAAGAGTCTCTCGCCCTTTACCTTTCTGCCTAGAGTGAGGGCGAGGCCTAAAGCCAGCGGCAGCTGAAGAAACACCGAGAGCGCGGCCAGCAGAAGAGAGTTGCGCAATGCCTTCATAAAACCGATGGCGTTGCTGGAAAAAAGCTCCTTGTAATTGGCAAAACCGATGAAGGTTTTTGCCCCAAAACCATTCCAGTCAAAGAGACTGAAATAGGTTGAAGCCCCGATAGGCGCAATGAGTACGCCGCAGAAAAGGATCAAAGCCGGAAGGAGAAAGATCACAATATGAATTTTTTTGCTGTACATCATATGCATGGTCGGTGTCCTCCTCATGTCAGTGGGGTGACGGCACCTCTCAAGTCCTGGACAGCATGAGAGGTGCCGTCTTCATTACTAAACTAAATCCGATTTTTCTTATAAGCGTTTAGCCGAAAGGCAGATATTACTGAAGATCTTTCGTCAGACCAGCAACGAAATCCTCACCGTTGATCTCGCCACCGTAAACCTGAGAGACATAATCAAGATAAACCTGAGCGGGATCAGCAGCCATAGCGGTATCGCCGAAGAGAACCATACCCTCGCAGGATGCAACGAGATCAGCAATCTGAACCATCAGCGGAGAAAGGGAGCTGGTGTCATAATCAGGAATCCATGCAGGCATACCTACTGCATTCAGGTAGTTGTAGTGGCAGATCTCTTTGCCAAGAGCAACAGCAGCATCTGCAGCTACATCTACATTTTTGGAGGAAGAGCAGACAGCCAGTACATCGGACGGGCCGCCAATGGTCTGGTTGTAAGAGGAACGCTCCTCGTTCATAACCGGGAAGAGAGCTACGCTGGCATTAAAGTCTGCAGCAGCAACTTCGCCAGTGTTCCAGGAACCGTTCTGATAGAAAGCAGTCTTACCAGCGAGGAAGTTTGCCTTCACCTCATCGTTGCCGAGAGCAGCACCGTTGGGATCGAAGTAACCCTTGTTGATCATATCCTGGAAGGTAGTAACAGCAGTAGCAATATCGGGATCATTCCAGGTAGCCTCACCAGCGAAGATCTTGCCAAGAGCATCGTAGCCGATCGTCTTGATGATGATGGGCTCAAGATACTCGGTTACACACCAGGTCTCTTTGCCTGCGCATCCGAAAGGAATGATACCCTTCTCAAGAAGAGCGTCACAGCAGGCGGTCAGATCCTCATAAGTTTCAGGAACATGATCCCAGCCAGCCTCTTTCAGCAGATCCATGTTTGCATACATAGCAACAATATTGAATGTTGTAGGAACACCATAGTGCTTGCCATCATAAGTGGTGGTGGACAGCATGGTCTCAGGAAGCTGGCCTTCATAAGCCTTGAAGTTCTCATCAAGGCACTGCACTCTGTCGGCATTGACGAACTCACCGAGGAAAGCGCCGGACCAGGAGAAGAAAATGTCAGGCAGATCTTCGGTATCGCCGCCCATCATTGCGGCCTTGATCTTGGTCTTGTAGGACTCATTCTCGAATGCTTCCATCTCGATCTTTACACCGGGATGTGCTGCTTCATAATCAGCAATTGCCTGCAGATATGCAGGACGGTTAGCGTCAGACTCGGTAGCGATGCACCACAGTTTCAGAACAGTTTCTCCCTCAGCAGGGGCAGCTTCAGTTTCTGCGGCAGCAGCTTCGGTTTCTGCGGCAGCGGCTTCGGTCTCAGCGGCAGCTTCGGTAGCTGCAGCGGTTTCAGCAGGCTTCTGCTCCTGCTTTTGTCCGCAGGCAGCCAGAGCAAAGCTCATGCAGATTGCAAGAGAAAGGGCAAGAATCTTTTTCATTTGAATCCTCCTTATTTTGTAACCGCCCAGCACTCCATTTAGCAGGAATGGATTTGAGAGAAACACCTGATTTCAGGCAAATCCATTCCTTATACATGGAATGCTGAGTAATTACATCTTTTGTTGTTAATATGCTGCTTTTTCTATTAAGATCTGGGCAGGAACCGGACCAGTTTGAGTCCAGGCAAGTCAGCGGCTGCTGCCCCAGATTCTTACGAAGTAGATTGAATCGGCACGGAAAAAGCCTTCCGGCCGGTCAGTGCCTGTGTGCGTGCATCAGGCCCGCCGAATCCCGCATAGAGCGTCCAGCGTCCGCTGCCGGGAATGCGCTCCCCCTTGTCAGTAACAACAGAGAAAGCATTTTCATCGATGGAAACTGACACTCTCTTTTCCTCACCTGCAGCAAGGAAGACGCGCCGGAATCCGCAAAGGGAAGGATTTGGAGGAGCATAAGGGCTCTCTTCGTCATGCATGTATAATTGAAGGACTTCTTCAGTATCCTGCGTCCCCTGGTTGCGGATTGCAACAATGGCCTGCTTCCGGTCAGCAGTAAGTCCTGTTACATGGCAGTCGCCGTAACTCAGACCGTAACCAAACGGGTACAGCGGCTCGCCGCAGTAATAGCGGTAAGTCCGCCCGGCCATAGTGTAGTCAGTAAAAGCAGGCATCTGAGACAGTGCCTCGTTACGGTAAAAGGTGACCGGCAGCTTACCAGAGGGGGAAACTGCGCCAAACAGCAGCTCCGCCACTGCGCGGCCGCCTCCTGCACCGGGATACCAGCCCAGTAAAATGGCACCTGCCTGTTCCTGCGCGCCAGAAAGATCGATCGCACTGCCTGCAAGGAGGATGATAATAGTCGGCTTGCCGATAGCCAGTACCCGATCCAGCAGAACTATCTGCGGCTCTGGCAGGAACAGATCCTCTTTGTCACCGGAATTGTAACTGTTTCCAGTGTCTCCTTCCTCTCCTTCCAGTGTCTCGTCCAGACCCAGTACCAGGATTACCGTGTCGCTGGCTTTTGCCACGGCAGCGGCTTCTGCAAGTCTGTCACCTGGCTGGGCCAAAGGCTCCGTGCGGTCTGCAAAAAGCGCACAACCCTGGGAGTAGAGCACACGGCAGTGATCCCCAACAAAGTCCTGGATCCCTTCCAGGATCGTTACATAACGGGAAGCCGTGCCATGATAGTTGCCAATCAGCGCTGAACGACTGTCGGCGTTAGGTCCGATTACTCCAATCGTACCGCACTTGTCAGGATCCAAAGGTAAAAGCCCGTCATTTTTCAGCAGTACACAACTCTCCAGTGCAGCTTTCTTTGCCAGCTCCAAATGTGCCGGACATTCGACAATCTCATAGGGAAGATCATCATACTCGCTGCCTTCACTGCCCAGCATTCCGAGCAGGAAGCGGGTTGTAAACAAACGTACAGCCGAGCGTGTGATCTCTTCCTCGGAGATCATCCCCTGATCCAGCGCAGTCAGGACATGTTGATAAGTACAGCCGCAATTCAGATCGCAGCCGGATTTCAGTGCTTTCTGCACAGACTCTGTCGGAACTGTCGTAACACCATGATTTTCGTGGAAATCCCGGATTGCCCAGCAGTCCGAAACGAAATGACCCTTGAAACCCCATTCGCCGCGAAGTTTATCCATCAGATAATTGCTTGCGCAGCAGGGCTCACTGTTAAGGCGGTTGTAAGCCCCCATAACGGCTTCTACCCCTGTATCAACCAATGCGTGAAAAGCAGGAAGATAAGTCTCTTCCAGATCTTTTTCGGAAACCTGAGCATCAAAGCTGTGGCGCAGGGCTTCAGGACCACTGTGGGCGGCAAAATGCTTGGCACAAGCCGCTGTCTTCAAAGTCTCTCCATTGCCTTGCAGGCCTCTGACAAAAGCGCTTCCCAACCGGGCCGTAAGAGAAGGATCTTCTCCGTATGTTTCCTGCCCGCGTCCCCAGCGGGGATCTCGAAAGATGTTAACGTTAGGCGACCACAAAGTCAGCCCATGATAGATATCACGGTCTCCCTCACTGGAGAAAGCGTTATATTTAGCCCTCGCCTCATCGGAAATGACAGATCCGATCTGCTCCAGCAGCTCCTCGTCAAACATGGCAGCCATGCCAATCGCCTGGGGAAAACTGGTAGCAGTACCACCGCGAGCCAGTCCGTGAAGGCCTTCATTCCACCAGTTATAGGCCGGAATGCCAAGCCTCTCTATCGCCGGCGCATCGAACCGGAGCTGTCCGGCTTTTTCCTCCGCAGTCATTCGGCTGACCAGCTCTTCGGCAAGTTTTTTTGCTCGTTCACGTGTCATGAATCGTTCTCCCTCCGACTGTATTTCAGCCGAGCTGTCTGACAGTTTCTCCCTCCAGCAGCCTGCCCTGCACTGTAATGTGCTTTGGCTTCGTCGTACGCGGATGCTCGATCCGCTCGATAAGCTGCTCAGCGGCAATCCGTCCAAGATCCGTTGTATTCTGCTGCCAGGTTGTAAGCCTGGGACTTACCATTTTAGCCATATGGATACCGTCATATCCAACAATCGAGATATCCTCCGGAACCCGCAGACCCTCTTCATAAATGGCATTAATCCCGCCAATATAGGAATAATCATCAGAAAACAGAATACAGCTGGGTCTTTCCGGAAGTGCCAGCAGAGTTTTTGTTGCCTTGTAACAACTGATAGGCTCGTGGTACTCGCACTCTGCGACATACTCATCCGGAATCTTAAGTCCCAGTTCCTCGCAGGCCCGATAAAAACCCATCAGGCGGTTCTCGGTTACAGCTGTAGGATTGCCATGAATGTAGGCTATCCGGCGATGACCCTTTCCGTAGACATAGTGGACAAGAGACTCCAGCCCGCGCATATTATCAGAAAGAACCGCAGGACGATTGTTAAAAGCGTGATCCAGGCTGATAATCGGCAGATCTGAATAGATCAGTTCCTGTACCAGAGGATCATGAAAATCAGCACAGATGATAGCTACACCGTCCAGGCCCCGGCAGCGTGCATGCTGCAGATAACTGGTATTGGTAGGTCCCAGGTTATCGCTGATAAACGTAATGTCATAACCTCGCTTCTCCGATTCCAGCCTGAAACTGTTTAATGTAGAAGCGAAATACTCGTGCATGAAACCGCTGTTTGACAGATCTGAAAATACGATTCCGATACTGTAAGTACGATTAGTCTTCAGCGCACGTGCAGCAGAATTGGTAGTGTAGCCCAGCTCTTTTGCAGTTGCAAGAATCCGCTGTTTTGTTGCCTCGCCAACATCCTCTCGTCCGTTGAGAGCTTTGCTCACTGTGCCAACGGATACACCGCAGCGTAATGCAATGTCCTTCAGGGATACCACGGATCCACCTCCTCTCCTGCGTGCGCAATCGTTTGCGTATTTCAAGAATATATTATTTCTTCAAAAAAATCAAGATAGGCAGGTGCAAAAATTCATCCTCCGATGATATTTCGTTGAATTGTTTATTTTTTGGGTGATTTTTTGTGTGTTTTGCACAAAGCATATTGCTCATACAGGTAAAGTAGATACAAATTGACAGGATCATATAGAGATATAAAATACTCCCGGCTTCTCTCCTGGATTAGCATTTACAGCCAGTATTTATGAAATTAGAGACAATAACGAAATCGTTTACTTTTTTGGAAGTGATTTTTCAGCTTAAACGATGTTCCTTTACAGCCTATTATAGTAAACATGCTATTCCTAAAAAGAACTCTGCAGCATTTTGGGATACTTGTGTTTCACCCCTGGATTTCTTTTTAGACAATAAAAAAACTTCCTTATCATTTCCATCATGATAAAGAAGTCTTTTTAATGGGCGATGGTGGATTCGAACCACCGAAAGCGTCGCTAACAGATTTACAGTCTGCCCCCTTTGGCCACTCGGGAAATCGCCCTTATATATTAATTTAAGTAGAACAGCCGATGATCGGACTCGAACCGATAACCTGCTGATTACAAATCAGCTGCTCTGCCAATTGAGCCACATCGGCATCATGGAAGTTACAGGGCTCGAACCTGTGACCCCTTGCTTGTAAGGCAAGTGCTCTCCCAGCTGAGCTAAACTTCCGAAATAAATTTTTGAAAACGACCCAGATGAGACTCGAACTCACGACCTCCGCCGTGACAGGGCGGCGCTCTAACCAACTGAGCCACTGGGCCATATGAAAGGTTAATCATACCTTCAAAACTGCAGCCGAAAACACACTGTTCATAGACCTG
>CADBQK010000212.1 GCA_902796775.1 uncultured Lachnospiraceae bacterium | reverse complement strand
TGTATATGGACACCTATACGGTAACCCCTATTTTTTATCATCTTTCGCAGAAAGCTCCCCGGCTCCCGGCCTTTGATCTGAGGATCTGTGTGCCGGGCTCCAAAAGCCTGACAAACCGGGCTCTTATGCTGGCTGCCCTTGCAGACGGGGATACGACCCTGCAGGGCATCGGGCTGAGCGATGATTCCCGGCATTTTATCCAGTGTCTGATCGATCTTGGCTTTACCGCGGCGCTTGATGAAGAGATGCAGCAGATTACGATCAGCGGCCAGAACGGGCAGATTCCGAAGCAGAATGTTTCCATTGATGTCGGCAGCGCAGGGACCGCTGCCCGGTTTTTGACGGCCATGCTGGGCTGCTGCCGGGGAAGCTGGCGCCTGACTTCATCTGAACAGATGAAAAAACGCCCTATGGAAGATCTCCTTCGCGTACTCACCGATGCAGGCTGCTCTTTTTCCTTCGAAGAGGAAGATTGGCATTTCCCCTTTACCATCACCTCCCGCGGGATAAAGAGGAAGGAGCTTTCAGTCAATATTGAAAAAAGCAGCCAGTTCCTCAGCGCCTTGCTAATGGCATGTGTTCTGGCTGAGAATGATATCCGGATCCGCACAGAAGGAAGGCATGGCCTGGCCTATGTACGGATGACGGAAAAACTGATGAAGACATTTGGATGTGAAGTAGAGGAAATACAGAAACCGAAAGATAATCCGGAGGATCAGGAAGACCTGCTCTTCCTGGTGAAGGGCAAACGCCTGCCCCGGAAAGGCATCTTCCGGATTGAACCGGACATCTCCGCCGCCTGCTACTTTTATGCTATGTCTGCCATTTCCGGGGGCTCTGTCCTGGTGGAAGGTGTCCGCAGTGATACCCTGCAGGGCGATATTGCATTCCTGAGAGTCCTGGAGGAGATGGGCTGCAGCCGTCAGGAGCTGCCTGAAGGCATCCGTCTGACCGGGCCTGCCGGGGGGCAGCTGCGGGGCGTATCCGCTGATCTGTCCGCATTCTCCGATCAGGCATTAACACTGGCCGCTATCGCACCTTTTGCGGACAGCCCGGTCACGATCACCGGCATCCGCCATATCCGCGGACAGGAATGCGACCGTATCCGGGCTATTGTGGAAAACCTGCGCCGGATGGGAATCCGGGCGGTCTGCTCCGGGCAGGATGATATCACCATTTATCCTGGTCAGCCCCAGCCCGCCCAAATCGAAACCTTCCGAGATCACCGCGTTGCTATGTCTTTTGCCCTCACCGGCCTGCGCTCACCCGGCATCGTAATCAGAGATCCCCTGTGCTGCAGAAAAACCTTTGAAAACTACTTTACGATCCTTGATAAGATCACTTATATAACAGACGCTCCGGTATAAAACAAAACCGGAGCGTCCATAAATATATACTGCTGATCCGAAAAACTGTCAGACTGGTACCAGACACGATACCAGTTCATCCTGACTCCAGCACTCAGCACCAGGCACTAAGCAGCTGCAGCGGGTTCTCAGGAAATCTATTCCCAGAACAATTCGTCCAGCGTCCTGTCCAGTGCTTTGCAGATCTGGATACACAGCTTGATCGTCGGATTGTAATCTCCCTTCTCGATTGCATTGATCGTCTGCCTGGAGACTCCGGTCAGCTCTGCAAGCTGCTGCTGGGAATAATCCTTTGCGGCCCGTGCCGACTTCATCTTCAGATTTTTCATTACAGATCCTCCTGCAGCTCCAGTTTCTCACTGAGATTCCTGATGATCAGCATGATCGTAATGATCAGGAAGGTTATGAAGCACAGCGGGCTGATACACTGCAGGGAAAGCTTGCCGTCCTGGACCAGGCTGCCCTCCTTAGCAGCAGTGACAGTATTGATCAGCTGAGCCAGCGTAATAAAGGAATACAAGATTACCTGTGTCTTCCATTTACGATTGAGCGCCACAAACGCATCATGCCGAACCGCCTGCACTGCAAATACGATCAGAGCAGCAAACAGTGCCGCAAACTCTCCCAGAGGGTCGTGGTAAAACGCAATCCCGGCCAGTTTCAGGCAGGCATCAATGCAGATCCCGCCCATAAAGGTAAAAAATCCCGTCTGGTAGGCAAGGCTCCTGGCAGACAGCTGCCTTTCATCAAACATCTCTTTACAATCATCTCCCCGCATCTTTCTTACTGTATACCAGATCCCAAGAAACAAGAGCGCAAATGCGATCCCGAAAACAATCCCTCCGCCATATGAACTCATAGATCATTCCTCCTTAATACCTGCCAGGCTGCACGATCTCAGATGCGGTGCATGAGCGGCTCCCGTCCCATTTCCAGGTCCGGCTGTCTGACATCCTCTTCATCAATAATAAAACCTGATAAATACTTTCTCGTTTGTTTATCCTTCTGGGTACCCTTACAGGCAGTATACACCTTATTAGCATTTTGTCAAGTATTTTTTACTTTTTGCCATTAAAAAAGAAGGCTGCAGAGAGCCTTCTCCTTATCAGATAACTGCCGGGGATGACTGTCAGATGCCGAAAATGTCAGCCTTTCCTTCTCATCATCCGGGCAACTGTTGTTACGATCCCGTAGGATACACCGGCGACGGGCCAGATGATCCAGCTGCGTTCCCATGCCCCGGTCACAAAACTGTAGGCCAGATAGCAGGCTGTAACAGCCAGCCAGTAAATAGCGCTGATATACTGGTTTTTGCGCTTCTCAATCTTCTCCGTGCGGGAGTATTCGCCCTCTTCCAGCAGCATGTGGAAGCCGTCCCAGATCATAGAAGCCCGGACGATCAGAAGCACACCGATTGCGATCAGGACCAGAAGGATGCCTGATGCGATTTCCATCTGCAGATCGCTGTCTCCGAAAAGGATCATGGACGCAAAAACCGGCAGTACCGACATGACGCACAGAACGATCCCGATGGTCATCTGCTGGATATAAGCCCCTCTGAAACGTTCTCTCCTTTCCCTG
>CADBQK010000211.1 GCA_902796775.1 uncultured Lachnospiraceae bacterium | reverse complement strand
TCCTTCACTGCCTTAGACAGATACTTCCCGGGATACTTGATCAGATAAAGTGTCCTGGATAAATTGATATCAGCCACATTCAGTTCTTTTATTTCTCCTTTTTCCAGCCGGTCACGAACCATCAGATAGGGAAGAACAGCGATCCCTTCGCCGGCGATCACGGCATTGACCAATACCGTTGTACTGCTGCTTTCCCAATACGGATCAATGGAGATGCTTTTGGACATGCAGATATGATTGAACTGTTCCCGGACACCTGCTCCTCTTTCCCGAAGCAGGAACTGTTCATGCGCGATATCGGCCAGCTTCAGCCCTTCTTTTTTCTGAAGGGGATCATCCGGTCTGGTCACAACGACGATCCTGTCCTGATAAAAAGGCTGCATCTCATAATCGCCGTCATGCATCGGTTTTTCCATCAGAAGGAAATCCAGTTCATGCTCATCAAGCATTCTTTCCAGAACGGATCCCCTCGTACAGACGACCCTCACTTCGGAATTCGGATGGTCTTTTCGGAATAATTTCAGATAATCCACCAGCAGCGCATTTCCTACCGAAAGGTTTACCCCGATCCGTACCGGTCCGTCCATATCGATCTCCCGGACGCTGATCTCCATTTCCTCCAGGGAATTCAGCAGCTTTTCGGCGGACCGTTTCAGCATACGCCCGGATTCGGTAATTTCCAGCCGTCTCGGGTAACGGTCGAACAGTTTTGTTTCGTAGTGTTCTTCCAATTCCCTGATCGTCTGGGAAACTGCCGGCTGGGTCATGAACAGTTCTTCCGCTGCTGCGGTCATGCTGCCTGTTTTGCATACAGATAAAAACACACTCAGTTGCCTTATGATCATAGCAAACCTCGCTTATCTGGTTTTGAACCAGGACACATCGGAAGACGTGGGCAGGAAGAAGCGATAGCCTTCCTCTGTCTGAGTCAGGTACTTGTCCACATTTATTCGGAACTGTTCCATATTGACCAGCTCCGGATAACGGGAAAGATCGATCAGGTCATCATAGGCTTCTTCCTTGCTGGCGAAGATTTTTTCCCATCCTTCATCTACCCTGGTCACATGAACTTCGATCCCCTGTCCGGCCAGGACTTCTTTCAGCGCCGGGCCGGACATGGGCAGTTTATCCGGATCCAGAGGAGGCCGAAAGCCCTCCGGCCGTTTGAAAGGACGCAGGTCCGGATGGTTTTCCATCGCTTCTTCGGAATAACAGTCAGTGAACAGCTTGCCGCGGGATTCAGGCAGGCAGGGAGCTCCATCAGACCACATGACCGTCACTGCATATTTACGGGCGGCTTTCTGCAGCATGGCCAGAGTGGTAGGACCTCCGCCTCCGCGGGATTGTATGACCATATCTACCTCGGGGATGGTACTGCCGATCTCCGTTTCCTGCCAGTCTGCGTACACGAATTCAACATTGGTTACACCTGCAGCTTCGCAATTGCGGCGGCATTCATCGAGCATTGCCATGGAGGAATCCAGACAAATGACCTTTTTCACCCGTTTAGCCGCCTGGATGGCGACACGTCCCGGCCCGCAGCCGCAGTCCAGTATCACCATATCAGGTGTGATCGGCATGGCATCCAGCTGCAGGTTGGTTCCTTTCACTTCCATGAGAGTCATAAGACTGTAACCGCGGGCTTCCCAATCCCAGAAGCTGGGTTTGACGGGAGTAGCGATCTGCGTATCCTTCATTATTTCTCCTTTCAGCAGACGAAGCAGATGTTGCGTCCTGCATCTTCATTATAAACTGTTTTCACATGCAGTCCATACAATCTGGACAAAGTATCTTCATTGACTGTTTCCGCCGACAGGCCGATACCCAATACCCCTTCCTGATTCAGGATCGCCACTTTACCGTTAAGGATGATCGCATGATCCGGATAATGAGTCGTCATCAAAAGGGAATATCCCTCATCTGCCAGATCCTTTACCATCTGCACGACACGGTACTGATTTCCGTAATCCAGATGGGCAGTGGGCTCATCCAGTAAAATGATCTGAGGCTGCTGGGTGATGACCCTTGCAATGGTAACCTGCTGGCGTTCGCCGCCGGAGATCTCAGTGTAGACTTTATCCCGCAGATGGGTAATGCCCATACGTTCCATGGCCTCGTCAGCGATCCGGTAGTCCTCGGCAGAAGGCGAAGAAAAAGAGTTGATATAAGGCGTACGTCCCATGACCACAAATTCACGTACGGTATATGCATAGGCCGGCGTGTGTATCTGCGGTACATAGCCGATGATCTTTGCCACATCCCGCATGCTCATTTTGTCCATGGGTCTTCCATTCAATCGGATCTGACCGGAAGCAGGACGGAAAAGATTGGCTATGCAGTTAAGCAGTGTAGATTTGCCCGCCCCGTTGGCACCTAAGATCGCCATGACTTCTCCCTTATCCAGAGAGAAGTTTACATCGTGAAAGATGGTACGGCTGCCGCCTCGGTAACGAAAGCTCAGGTTTTCGACTTCCAGGATCATTGCAGGCTCCTATGTTGTTTGATCAGTATAAAGATGAAGAATGGCGCACCGATCACACCGGTCAGTATTCCAAGCTTCAGTTCGGCAGCAGACAAAGTGCGGCACAGAATGTCAATAATGATCATGAATATGCTGCCGGAAAGCAAAGCGATGGGCAGCATACGTTTATTGTCTGCTCCTACCAGCATGCGGGCGATGTGCGGGATGATCAGCCCGACCCATCCCACGTTGCCGCACATGCAGACGCAGCTGGCTGTGATAAGAGTAGAACATAAAATGAAAATGCCTCTGGTCCTTTGCAGATTGACGCCAAGCGAACGGGCTTCGTTATCACCCAGAGACAGCACGTTCAGCCTGAAGCGCATCAGCAGCATGACTGCCACCGGAATAAGGATGGTAGGCAGCATGGGCTTCATGTCCTCAAATGTCACTGTAGCGAATGAACCCATCATCCAGTAGGTGATCTCCGCCAGCTTATCATCCGGATCGGCCACGAACTTGATGATGTTGATGATGGAGGACATGAGCGCACCGATAACCACCCCCGAAAGTACCAGCACCGTGGTGGACTCACTGCGTATAAGCCGCGGAATGGAAGTGGTCAGAGCTACCG
>CADBQK010000210.1 GCA_902796775.1 uncultured Lachnospiraceae bacterium | reverse complement strand
CTGGATCCGGGAGGACGGCTCATTCGTCAGCTATAATGCAACTGACCGTTACTGGTATCGTCAGGCAGTAGAAACAGGGAAAATGATTTTTTCTGATGTTGAGGTGGATCACCGTACCCAAAGCTTGTGCGTTACCTGCGCCATGCCGGTCTACAGCACTGATGGAAAGCTGCAGGGTGTGGCAGGAGCCGACCTTTATCTGGATGAAATGCAGCAGAATATCGTCGAATCATCGAAAGATGGAGGTATTTTGCTGGTCATCAACCAGAATGGCCATGTCATCATTTCTCCGGAAGATCAGGGCATATTTAAGGCTGTGAACTCAGCAGATGCGGCAGACCTTCGTGAATCAGAAAACACGGAACTGGCAAACCTGGTCCGCGACGCAATGCAAGGCAAAACGAATGTACGCAGAGTGCCTCTGCAGGATGGAAATTATTATATGCTCGGCGTTCCCATGGACACAGTGGGCTGGACACTGATTGCCGCCTTCAGAGAAGCAGATGCAGAGCAGCCGATACTGCAGCTTCAAAAGGATTACCAGGAAATCCAGCAGGAAGCCACAGACGCCTATCGCAGCAAAAGCAGGCAAGGCAGAACGCTCATGTTTACGATACTGATCGTACTGCTGATTTTGATGCTGACCGGGGCTGTTATTCTGGGCAAACGGATCGTAAAACCTCTGAACAACATTACGAAGCAGATCTCCGAGCTTAGTGAAACCAATCTGGAATTTAAAATGGCGGACGCCTACCGTACCGGTGATGAAGTAGAAGAACTGGCAGAATCCTTCGCAGCGATTTCCCACAGGACTGTAGAATATCTGGATACCGTGAAGCGGGTCACCGCTGAAAAAGAACGTATCAGCACAGAGTTGGCCCTGGCCACCCAGATCCAGGCTGCCATGCTGCCCCACATCGTACCCGCATTCCCTGAGCGCAAGGATTTTGACGTTATCGGAAGCATGGATTCTGCCAAAGAAGTCGGAGGCGATTTTTACGATTATTTCCTGACCGACGAGGATCATCTGTGCATGGTAATCGCAGACGTAAGCGGCAAGGGCGTACCCGCGGCTCTATTCATGATGGCCAGCAAGATCATCCTCCAAAGTGTGGCCATGCTGGGCGGTTCACCTGCGGAGATCCTGACCAAGACCAATGAAGCTATCTGCTCTAATAATGAGGCGCAGATGTTTGTAACCGTGTGGGCAGGGATTCTGGAACTTTCGACAGGCAAACTGACCTGTGCAAATGCAGGCCATGAATACCCGGTCATTAAGCATTCTGATGGTATTTTTGAACTGTTCAAAGATCGGCACGGCTTTGTGATCGGCGGCATGGATGGCATGAAGTATAAGGAATATGAGATCCAGCTCGAACCCGGCGCAAAGATGTTCGTCTACACTGACGGCGTACCGGAGGCCACCAACGCCAATCAGGAATTGTTCGGCACAGAGCGCATGATCGAAGCATTGAACCAGGATCCGAACGTCCCTCCCATGGAAATACTGAAAAACGTCCGAAAAGCCGTCGATGATTTTGTCATGAACGCTGAACAGTTTGATGATCTGACCATGCTGTGCCTGGAATATAAAGGGCAGGGAAACCAACAGGATCCAATAAAGGAAGACTGTTAAGCATGATCAGTGCCAAAAAATGGACCATCAAAACACTGTGACCAACTCGTCAATTGAAATGCCAGAGCCCCCGGGATCTTATGCAGAATAAGCCGCATAGGATTCCGGGGGCGTCCCTATAATATCATCTTTCTTCCTGCATCACCCAGACAAATGCCTTATGATTATCATTATTCCCATACCTGAAGCGGTGTTTTGTTTGCATTATGAAGGCATTCTGCGGTCAAGTTCACCCAGCTTCTGCAGTGATTCAGAATGACAGAATCAGAGGTGACAACGAATTCTTTCTCATATAACTCCCGGTCAACATCCTTCTGTACCCGGATATCAAGATCGAAGGGATAATCTTCCGCGATATCCGCTATTTTTGCCTTCAGCCGTCCGGAATTGGATACCGGCTCATCCAGAAGGATTCTTGCCGCCCGAATCTTTGATTCTTTCAGAATGTTAAGCAATAACTCAATAGCCCTGTCTGTCTCCGGTATCAACCGATACGTTCCTCTCAGTGCTGCCAGGTCACGTACTGTCCCATCCATACAGAAAAAGAAAATGGAGCTGCTGAGTATCACCTCCAGGGTGATGATGGTATTGAACCCGTCGATCCAGATTTCTTTCCCGGCAAGCTTATCGATCTGTACCTGCTTACTCCGTCTGGACTGGATCTGCTCATCGCTTGCCACACTTCGCATGATTGCCAGTCTCTGACGCTCAGAGAGAAGGTAGTGGTTTCCTACGAATGTGGATGCCTGCTTCAGACCATATCCTTCGTTGACCAGATAGCGGACATGCCTGGATGCTGTCATCATAAGCTTCAGCGCCTCCGGAGAGAAGTTTCTTTCATCCTCCGGCACAAATCCTCGTTTTGCATCCATCATTCATTCCATCCTCTGTAACCATCACATCAAGCCAGGTACAGTAGCCTACAGCATACTGCCTATTGTTAACCCGGTGTATCTCGTTTATACGTCCTATTTCCTGACAAACCTGTCTGTTTCCTTCATGATCATCTGCATATTCCGGATGTCCGCCTCCAGATTTTTGCTCTCCAGAGAGTGATTTCCTTCCGGAATGATTATGCACGGAATCTCCCTTTCCCGGCATAGCTGACTGATGCGGCTCTTGCTTCCCCCGACCCAGGGGTCTGCCGAACCGGTAAAGACAATCGCTTTCTCAACCGGAAACAGAAAGGTATCTTCCAGCGGTGTATAGAGGATCAATCTGACCGTCACCGGACTTTCTGAGGCAATCTGTGCTGCGATGATCGTCCCGATGCTCTTTCCGACAAACAGGACATCTTCATATTGAGTCAGATCAATACCGGTCAGCATCTCCCTCGATTGT
>CADBQK010000209.1 GCA_902796775.1 uncultured Lachnospiraceae bacterium | reverse complement strand
CCCACCTGCCTGGCAATGGATTTGATGGGCTTCTGGGTATAGCTTAGAAGGGTTGCCGCATGAGACAACCTTTTATCAGTCACATAATCCGTGATCGTCACTCCGGTCTGCTGCCGGAACAGATTGGAAAGATACGAACTGTTGACGTTCAGTTTCGTTGCAAAGAACTGCAGGGTAAGAGGCTGGGTAAGGTCCATGGCCACCTCTTCCATGATCTTCTGAACCTGTATGGAATAGGGATGCCTGATATCTGCATTGAGTCTGCAGCCATCTTTCACAAAATCGACCAGAAGTCCCTGACATTCCTTTACGCTCTCTGCCTTGCCGATCAGTTTTACCCGTTCTACGGCAAACTGTTCCAGATATCTCTTCATACGGCCGTTATGGATCATAACGTCCGTCATGAGGGTCAAGGTACGGATCAGGAAAAACTGCCAGTTCAGGAGCGGGTTGTCAATATTGCTCGGAAGTCCCGCCTCGATCTGCTTTTGGGCAGCCTCAACTGCCTGATATTCATTTCCTTCGCATACAGCAAAAAGCATCTTGTCCGTAAAATTGAGAACCGGTTCCGTACTGTCAAATTCCCGGGGTTGCTGTTTACTGTTCTGTGACAAACTACCACCGCCTTATCAAAAGGAACTCTATGCATAAATTGCACAGCAAACATTCATAATTTTTATAATAATATCATCTTCAACGAGCTACGACAAGATGCTTGAACAAATTTTCTCCAATATAAATGTCTTATTTCGGAGCGATACACCATTTACTAGTACACATGTAATTTCAAGCAGCCTGCGGCGCATCATTTGCGGGCAAACTGACCCTGCATAACGGATCCGGAGGATGGCAATTCCGTGAGAATCATGCATTTTTCCTTATACAATGGGAGTTTTTCGTGCAAATCTCATATGGGTATCCTTGAATTGAAGCCTTCATTATGTTACGATAAATACAGATCGGCCGGCCGGAACAGGTAAAAAATATCCACGCGCAGATTTAAAACGAACATCTGCCCGTCATCCTGCCGGTCCCTGAGAGGATACGAAATTTTATGGAAAGGAAGAAAGAAATATGCAAAGAGAAAGTATTTCGCGGCAGACCTTTCTGAAAGGGATCGCCGCCGGTGCAGTCGTTGCAGCCAGCCTTGGAACGCTCAACTATAATGAGTATTCCACGGCGGACAAGCTGAAAAAACACGACTTTGTGCCGGGAACCTACTCTTCCTGCGCAAAAGGAATGGAAAGCGATGTCAAGGTGACCATCACCGTTGACAAGAAATCCATTACAGATGTGGCTGTGGATGTGTCCGGCGAAACTGCCGGCATCGGCGCTGCCATCGGCGAAGAGGTGCGGGCCCAGATACTGGACGCCCAGAATTCCATGATCGACGGCGTAGCCGGAGCCACTGTTTCCTCCGACGCTGTACGGGAAGCATTGGATGCAGCGATCGCGAAGGCAGAAGCCGGAGAAGCTGATCCGGAGACCGAAGCCGTTACAGAAACAGTCGAAGAAGCGGTTGAAGCTGCCACCGAGGGTGCTGCCTCAGAAGAAGCGGCTGCTCCGGCAGGAACATCCGGTTATGTACCCGGAACCTACTCTTCTTCTGCAAAAGGAATGGAAAGCGACGTCAAGGTGGATGTCACAGTGGATGAATCCTCCATTACAGACGTAGCAGTGGATGTTTCCGGTGAAACTGCGGGCATCGGCGCTGAGATCGCCGATACTGTCAAAGAGCAGATCCTGGCAGCCCAGAGTGCTCAGATCGATGGCGTGGCCGGTGCTACGGTCTCTTCGAATGCTGTTAAAACTGCACTCGCAGATGCACTCGCCCAGGCAAGTGCAGGCGGTGCAGAAGCAACGGAGGCAGTCAGCGAGGCGGTTGGTGAAGGTGCAGAGGAAGCTGCATCCGCCGGCGGTGTCTATGTACCTGGCAGCTACTCAGCTTCTGCTGCAGGTATGGAAAGCGATGTTAAAGTAGATGTCACTGTTGACGATTCCTCTATAACAGACGTAGCTGTAGATGTTTCCGGTGAGACTGCCGGCATTGGTGCTGAGATCGCCGATACTGTCAAGGAACAGATCCTGACGGCACAGAGTGCTGAGATCGAGGGGGTTGCAGGTGCCACCGTTTCTTCGAATGCTGTTAAGACTGCTCTTGCTGATGCACTCGCTCAAGCCAGTGCAGGGACCGGGAAAGCAGAAGCTGCACAGCCCGTTGCCGACGGTAATTATGTCCCGGGAAGTTATACAGCTTCCGCCCCCGGACTGCAGAGTG
>CADBQK010000208.1 GCA_902796775.1 uncultured Lachnospiraceae bacterium | reverse complement strand
GCAGTAAATGGCTTTATTTGAGAATTATGAAGGACGTATGCCGCAGCTGCAGCCCGTTCTTGACAAGTATGGCTTCAAAGATTTTGATGAAGTAAAGGCATTCACCAACAGCAAGGGTGTAGATGCATACCAGATCGTAGAGAGCACACAGCCCATCTGTTTTGAGAACGTAAAATGGGCATATGAATTAGGTGCAGCGATCGCTATTAAAGAAGGTGCAAAGACTGCAGCAGAAGCTGCCAAGTGGATTGGCCAGGGTCTCCAGGCTTTCTGTATCCCGGGTTCTGTTGCTGACCAGCGTCAGGTTGGTATCGGCCATGGTAATCTTGGAGCAATGCTTCTCGATGAGCAGACTGAGTGCTTCGCATTCCTTGCCGGACATGAGTCATTTGCAGCAGCTGAAGGTGCGATCAAGATCGCTCTGAACGCCAACAAAGTACGTACGAAACCTCTTAGGGTTATCTTGAACGGTCTTGGCAAAGATGCAGCCATGATCATCAGCCGTATTAATGGTTTCACCTATGTACAGACCAAGTATGATTATCTTGCAGCAGACGTTAAGGAAGACCACGCACTGACCATCGTAAGCAAGACTGCTTATTCTGATGGAGATCGTGCGAAGGTTAACTGCTATGGCGCAGATGACGTACGTGAAGGCGTTGCTATTATGTGGCATGAGGATGCCGATGTATCCATCACCGGTAACTCCACTAACCCGACTCGTTTCCAGCATCCTGTTGCAGGTACCTACAAAAAGGAACGTCTTGAAGCCGGCAGGAAGTACTTCTCCGTAGCTTCCGGCGGTGGTACAGGACGTACCCTTCATCCCGATAACATGGCAGCAGGTCCGGCTTCCAATGGTATGACCGATACTTTAGGCCGTATGCATTCTGATGCTCAGTTTGCAGGTTCCTCTTCTGTTCCCGCTCATGTTGAGATGATGGGATTCCTTGGAGCAGGAAACAACCCGATGGTTGGTATGACCGTAGCGGTTGCTGTTGCTGTTCAGCAGGCAATGGAATAAATCCTGATGGGCCACGCTGAAAAAGCAAGGGAATTGTTTTTGGAAGGATATAACTGCTCACAGTCAGTGTTTCTGGCATTTGATGATCTGACCGGTTTGGGACCTACGGAAGGTGCCCGCCTTGCCTCTTCTTTTGGCGGCGGTATGGGACGCCTGCGCGAGGTTTGCGGGGCTGTCAGCGGTTCCTTTATGGTACTGGGTCTGCTTCTTGGATACGATGATCCAAAAAATACAGAGGCAAAAGCCGCACACTATGCCATGCTGCAGGATTTTGCCAATGAATTCCGTGAAAAACACGGATCCATCATCTGCAGAGATCTTTTGAGCGGCGTGAAAACAATCCCCGGAAAGAGACCGGAGGAAAGGACAAAGGATTACTATGAATCCCGCCCCTGCCTGAGATATGTGTCAGATGCTGCCGGTCTGGTGGATGAATATCTAAAAAACAGAAACATTTAAAAACCCCTGCTCTTCCTTGTGTTCTGTTTATCAAGAAGACAGAGTACATATTATAAGTAAGAATAGACTTCCCGCTATGGCGCTGAATGCTCATAGCGGGAAGTTTTTTAATATAATCCTCAGATATTTAGATTTATTCTGTTTTAATACCGGGTATTACATATTGGACATCCTAAATTTGTTGAAAATGAAAAAAATTTGTAAAAAGTTTTTTACATTAGAAGAGATTTAATGTATGATGAAAAAAGAGATAGTTAGTAAAAAAAGCATTAATAAGAAAGGAGAAAAGGGCTCATGTCCCCGGTATTAGAAACATTAAGAGAATTCAATATTATTTCTGTCAGTCTCCGGCTTCTTCTGGCCATGGCTGCCGGTGGAGTGGTAGGTTACGGCCGTTCCAAAAGAAAACAGAATGCCGGTCTTCGTACCTACATGCTCACCAGTATTGGAGCCGCTCTGACCATCATGATCTCCATCTATGAATGGCAGATGCTCAATGGCAGATGGGCTTACATTACAGAGATTGTGGGTCTGAAATTTGATGCCGCACGAATTGCTGCCAATGTGATCAGTGGTATTGGTTTTCTGGCAGCGGGTACGATCCTTGCTGCCGATCATCAGCAGACCAACGGTCTTACTACAGCGGCAGGACTTTTTGCATCAGTCTGCATGGGAATCTGTGCAGGGGGAGGCTTTTATGAGTGTGTGATCCTGGCACTTCTCATGCTGGTGCTGGTTCTGGATGTTATGGCCCCCTGGGAAATCCGTTTCAAAAGGAGGATCCGCAACATTACTTTGTATGTGGAATTTGATGATATCGATGATATCAGTCAAATCACCGAAGTGATAAACAATCGGGGAGCCACAGTCTACGATATCGAAGTAGAGAGAACTATGAAGCGGGGATCGAAGCTTCCTTCCGCGATATTTACCCTTAAACTG
>CADBQK010000207.1 GCA_902796775.1 uncultured Lachnospiraceae bacterium | reverse complement strand
CCGGGTGTTCCGGTGCTGAAGATCTCCAGTCATTCATCCAGAGCCTATCTAACATGGGGCAAAACCAGTCATGCATCCCAATACTATGTATACAGGCGCCTTTCCGGTAAGAAAGGGTATACCAGGATAGCAAAAACGTCAAAAACAAAGTATACAGATAAATCCGTAAAGGCCGGACGATCTTATGTATACAAAGTCAGGGCGGTAAATATTGATCAGGGGCAGACGGTAAAGGGCAGCGCTTCCCATACCGTAAAAGTCCTGATCAGTGCGATACGGCCTAAGAAAAAGATGATAGCCCTCACCTTTGATGATGGACCTGGGCCATATACGAAATCAATTGTAAACTGTCTGAAAAAGTACGGTATGCATGCCACCTTTTTTGTGGTGGGAAACCGGGCTGGCAGCTATAAAAGCGCTCTGAAGGCGGCCAGCAGAGCCGGATGTGAGATCGGGAACCATTCCTGGGACCATGCCGATCTTTCTTCACGTTCTCCTTCACAGATCCGTTCACAGATCAGCAGGACAAACAAGCAGATCAAAGCAATTACCGGGAAAAAACCGGTCCTGATGCGTCCTCCTTACGGCTCTGTGAACAGCCGGGTCAGGAAGAATGTCAAGATGCCGTTGATATACTGGTCGGTGGATACTTTGGACTGGAAGACCAGGAGCAAGTCTGCTACGGTCAGCAGTGTGATGAAGCATGCAAAGGATGGACAGATCATTCTGATGCACGATATCCACAGCCCGACCAGAGATGCAGCACTGACTCTGATTCCCAAACTGGTGAAAAAGGGCTATCAGCTGGTCACTGTCAGTGAACTGGCAAAATATAAAGGTAAAAAGCTGAAGAAAGGCACTGTTTATTACAGCATCAGGTGACAAAACCATGTCTTTTCCAAACAAAAGGAAATCCTGTATGAGCCGTGCCGCCACATTCAAACTGCTTATGCTGGGCATCTTTTCCCTGCTGTTTTTCCTTTCCATGAAGCATACTGCTCTGGCAGCCGGGAGAAGTGAACTGGTTTTTTCCCGATTTGGCAGAGAAGCGGTATTTGTGGAGGCAGAGAGTGCAGATTTGATGGCAGCTCCGGAAAAAGGAGCCCGAAAACTGGGACAGGCCGATCATGGAAGCCTGTTGTGGCGGATGGAAGAGGACGTCGATGACAGCGGCTGGGACCGGATCAATGATCATGGGCGTATCGTATACGTTGAGACATCCTTACTTAGTATGGAGGATCCTGAAGATAAGATCCAGGTAACGACCAATAAGAAATACTATTACAGTATGAAGGATATTGCGCTGGCTTATGACGCCGGGGACATGCAGGCCAGGGAGTTCGCAGGCATGTCCAATGCCGAAGTCATTGAGATGGTTGCTCCGATCTGTCAGGAAGATATGAAAAACAGCGGAATCCTGGCGTCGGTTACTCTGGCACAGTTCATTCTGGAATCCGGTTACGGGAAATCACTTCTTGCAATCGAAGCAAACAACTGCTTTGGCATGAAGGCTTCCCTGTCCGGCAATGACTGGGAGGGGAGCACCTGGGATGGCGTATCAGTCTGCAATAAGAGGACCAGTGAACAGAATAGCGACGGCTCCAGAGTCAGTATCATAGCGGGGTTCAGGGCATATCCTTCTGTGGCGGCATCTATTGCTGACCACTCCGCTTATCTGGCAAATGCCAAAGCCGGAAAAGGGCTGCGCTATGGAGGGGTTGTTGGCTGCAAAGATTACAAGAAAGCAGTGAAGATCATCAAACAGGGAGGATATGCGACCAGCCATAACTATGTAGAGAGTATCTGTGCCGTTATACGGAAATGGGATCTTGACCAGTACGACGAGTAGCATAGCAGCATCACAGCATCACAGAAAGGAGGTGGAGACCATATGAAATTTGACAGGAATCTATTTGGCCGGAAATGGGTTGGTTATGCCCTTGCCGGTTGTGTGACTGTACTGTTTTATATGATCATATCCCACCTTCATGTGTTCGGCGGTGTGGTCAGGAAGATCGGCGGATATGTCAATCCGGTTTTCATCGGGATCGTTATGGCTTATGTGATGGATCCGGTAGTCGGCTTTTTTTCCAGACAGGTATTTATCCGTGTGAATAATCCCAGACTGCGCAGAAATCTGTCTGTTATCTGTACGGCCATTACAGTGATCCTGTTTATCGTGATCCTGCTGGTTGCACTGATCCCGCAGGTGATCGAGAGTATCTTTACCTTCCTGAGGAATCTGGACACGTATGCTACTTCGCTGCAGAGACTTCTGCGGTCGCTGTCAAGCCATTCATCCGGTGAGGAGTCAGCGATCGATCTGTCCGGGCTGATCTCATCAGGAAGCAGTTTGCTTTCGCATCTGACCAGCTCTCTTCCGAAGAATGTGGAGAATGTGTTCTTTACTTCTGTGAATATCGGCAGAAACGCGGTTATGCTGGGCATAGATTTTATCCTGGCTATATATTTCCTGGTAGATAAAAACCGTCTGCTGGGTGTTAGTACCCGTCTGCTCAGGGCGATCCTTCCGGAAAGGATCTATACGAGGGCAGGGGTGTTCTGGCACAGGTGCAACAGTATTCTGCTGCAGTATATTGCTTTTGATCTGCTGGACGGCGTAATCGTCGGCGTGGCGAATTTTGTTTTTATGCTGCTGCTGAAGCTGCCGTATAATACCCTGATTTCCGTAGTAGTAGGCGTCACCAATCTGGCTCCGACTTTTGGACCGATCGTGGGATGTATCCTGGGAGCATTTGTCCTGCTGCTGGTCAATCCCTGGTATGCTCTGTGGTTTGTGATTTTTACCATTGTCCTGCAGACAGTGGACGGTTATATTATTAAACCCAGGCTTTTCGGCGGACAGCTGGGTGTTCCCGCGGTTTGGATCCTGATTGCGATCATTGTGGGAGGCCGGATGTTTGGTGTGGTCGGGATCCTTTTGTCCATACCAGCTGCAGCAATCATTGACTTTATGTTCAAAGAAGGACTGCTTCCTCTGCTGGAAAGACGAAGGGTGAGGGCGGATGCCCGTATGAATGCAAGGGACAAACAGACTTCGGATATTGAAAAAGAGGATTAAGGAGAGATATTTTGGCTATATATTTTGTGGATTATGAAAACGTAGGCAGTGCAGGTATCGAGGGAGTAGATAAACTGGATGCCGGCAATGTCGTGCACATTTTTTACAGCATGAAAGCAGATACGATGAAAATTGCGCAGGTGATCCAGCT
>CADBQK010000206.1 GCA_902796775.1 uncultured Lachnospiraceae bacterium | reverse complement strand
GTGATTTTTCTTTTTAGTCAGCAGGAAGGAATAGATATGCGATTTATTTTTTCTTACATGAAAAGGCTGTGGGGCAGGATCGCGGCGGGGATGTCCATTAAACTGATCGGAACACTGACAGAGCTCGCTCTCCCCTATATCCTGGAACATATCATTGATGATCTTGTCCCTTTAAAGCAGATGGATAAAATCATGCTCTGGGGGCTTCTTATGATTATTGTGGCTGTGGCTACCTGGCAGATCAATGTGTTTGCCAACAGGATCGCCATAAAAAATGCCAGGCAGGTCTCTTATGAGGTACGGCGGGATCTGTTTAACAGGACTCTTGGCCTGTCCGGGAATCAGTTTGACGACTTTAGCCTGCCGAGTCTGATCAGCCGTATGACCAGCGACAGCTATAATGTCCAGTCTTTTGTACAGGTATTCCAGACCTTATGTATCCGCGCTCCGATTACCATGATCGGTGGTATTATCATCGCCCTCACCATGGACCGCATGCTTGCGTCTATCTTATGCATCATGCTGCCAATCCTGCTGCTGGTGATCATCGGGGTGTCGGTTCTCAGCATCCCGCTTTACAATCTGGTGCAGCAGCGGCTGGATGATCTGGTGCGGATCCTGCGGGAAAATATTACAGGGATCCGGGTGGTAAAAGCCCTGTCCAAACGGGACTATGAGATCCGCAGGTTTCAGCAGGCCAATGAGCATATGAAGAAAACTGACATCAAGGCCAGCACGGTGCTTGCGCTGCCGGGACCGTTTATGCAGCTGTGCCTGAATATCGGACTTACCCTGGTAGTTTATTTTGGGGCGGTGCGGGTGAATGAAGGCCTGGCAAAGCCCGGGGTGGTGCTGGCTTTTCTGACTTATTTTAATATGATCATCCAGGGAGCCATGGCGTTTACCCGTATTTTTACCATGCTTAGCAAGGCAGCAGCTTCGGCAGACCGTATCGCTCTGGTGATCCAGGCGCCGGAAACCCAGCCAGTGCTTGCACAGGAAGTTACGAAAAAGCCGGAAGACGATGAGCTCATCCGGTTTGAACATGTCAATTTCAGCTATGGGAGCATGGATGCAGATTCCGACCGGGAGTTATGTCTTAAGGATATCAGTTTTTCTATCAGAAAAGGGGAGAGCCTTGGCATCATCGGACCGACTGGCTGCGGAAAAACAACCATTATCAACCTGTTGATGCGTTTTTATGATGTGCCGGACGGCGGTGTTTATGTCGGAGGACGGGACGTCCGGACCTGGGATAAGGATGAACTTCGCAGAAAATTTGGCATCGCCATGCAGAATGACGTGGTATTCCATGATACCATCCGTGAGAATATCTCCTTCGGAAGAGATGTCGGGAATGAACAGGTCGAGTTTGCAGCGGAAAATGCCATGGCTTCGGAATATATTAAAGGATTGAATGGAAAATATGATTTTATGGTGGATATGAAAGGCATGAATCTTTCCGGCGGACAGAGGCAGAGGCTTCTGGTCGCCAGAGCTCTTGCGGCGGACCCGGAGATCCTGATTCTGGACGACTCTTCCTCAGCGCTGGATTATCAGACGGATGCTGCTCTCAGGAAAGCACTGGGGACGTTCTATCCGGATACCACAAAGATTATCGTGGCTCAGAGAGTAAGCTCTATTCAGAACATGACCAGGATCCTTGTCCTCGATAATGGACAGTGTATCGGGTACGGAACCCATGAAGAGCTCCTTGCAACCTGCGATATGTACCGGGATATCTACCAGACCCAGATGGGAGCTCTTGCCTGAAAAAATCCAGGGAAAGATCAGGGGCTTTATACTTATGAATGAACAGGAGGCAGCAGATGCCCGGACCAGGTGACCGGGGCGGAAGAGAACGCCCCAAAAACGCCAGAGGCGCCCTTCGGCGCATACTGGATTATCTGATGAATTACAAATATGCAGTCCTGCTGCTGGTGATACTGGCGCTTTTCTGCAATCTGGGGAATCTTTTAGGCCCCACCTTTGCGGGAAAAGCAATCAACGCGATCAGTCCCGGCAAAGGAAAAGTGGATTTTGACACAGTCATTCACTATGCGCTTCTTATGCTGATCGTTTATGTGGCCAGTAATCTTCTGCAGTTTCTGGTCAGCATCGGCATGATGCGCATCAGCAAAAAAGTTGCCGCCCGAATGAGGGATGATGTATTTCAGAAGCTGCAGACCCTTCCGGTAAGCTATTTTGACAGAAATCAGGCGGGAGATATAATGAGCCGGGTCTCCTATGATATCGACGTTGTCGCCACAAGCCTTGGCACGGATGTAGTCCAGATCATTACAAGCCTGATCACGGTGGCGGGGTCCTTTATCATGATGTGCGTCATTTCTCTGCCGCTGACGGGCTGTATGCTGGTGACGATCCCTTTTTCCGTCATCTATACCAGCCGGATGCGCAGGAAAACGAGACCGCTCTATGCCAGGCGGAGCGCC
>CADBQK010000205.1 GCA_902796775.1 uncultured Lachnospiraceae bacterium | reverse complement strand
GACTATCTCTATTACGCGACAGACGTGTATGAGACAGATCATATGTATTTTGTCATAAAAGACCAGTTTGAAGCCCGACTGGAGAGTATATTCGGCAAATTATTTGCCCAAAAGAATAAAGAAGAAGAAACCATTTATTTCCGGGTGATCCATGGGGGAATGACCAGGTTTCTCCTGAAAGACATTCTGTATTTTGAACGAAAAGCCAGAAAAACACTTCTGGTGACAATGACTTCAACTTATCAGATCAATGAGAAGATTTCCGAAGTCTTTCAGCACTTACCGAAAGCGGAGTTTTCCAGATGTCACACCAGCTTCATCATTAATCTCACAAACGTTAAGGAGAAAAAAGGAAATGCTTTTCTGATGAAGGATCAGGCCTTGATCCCCGTCAGCAGAAGCTATATCAAATCTGCCAGAGAGGATTATCTTCGCTGGTGTGACACACAGATGAAATGGAAAAGATGAGCTCTAGAGTGTTGCCTGCGGTTTAGTTCCGCAGGCTATTCTCCCTTGTCATAATGGGCTGTATCCACATCCTCACTATTATCTGAATCTAACACTTTTCCCGTAGGAATCGATACTTTTTTTATTCTTTCCTGGTGACGTCCATTTTCATCAATATATGTTTCTCTAATCTCTACTTCTTGCATCTCAAATTCTGGAATTTTAATCTTCATTCTAAGTTTTTCTCCTTAATATTTTTGACAGGACAGGTGCCTTCTTCTCATCATATAGTTTGATCATTTTTTCTGACACCTTTTTTGCGCACTCTCTGCATTGTGGATTATTTCTGTATTCGGACCATGATTCTGCAATAAACTCCTCTATTTTATCCGCTGCATAACCTGATAGTACACTTCCTTTTTTTGCATCATCGATTTTCATAAAATCATTATACCAGGTTATGATATCCGGATCATTACGAGCATTTACCATATAATCGATTTGATGCCCTAACTCATGATCAACAGTAGCTTTCGGGCTATAACAATTCTGTGGTTTCCATCCACTATTAACATTACCTTCCCTTACCTTCACAAAGGACTCATAGTTATTACCATAAGCTTCATTGATCGTTATACTGTTCATTGCTTCAATAACAGAATCCGGAAATCCTTCAAGATTATTATTAGTGATTGATGCAGCAATTGTTCTCTGCGATGGCTCTAACTGTCTCATGGTTTTTGCCACAAATTGCTGAGCAGTTGGTTGCAGCATCTGATCGGGGACCCCAGGGTTAGCTTGTCTCAGGCTATCCATATACATGTCGGTTAGGCCCTTCTCAATAATATCATTTCGTGATTGAAGAGACCCGGTAAATCTCAGATCGAGATCCGGAAACATCTCTTTTGTCTCATAAATCCCCAGGGTTATGTCTCTGGCTGTTCTCACATCCAGATTACCGAAATCTGCATTGGCTACAAGATTTGCTGTTTTAAGATATGCTCTGTATCCTTCTTTCGTATTCGTTTTTAAGGCGAAATTAAGTAACTCATCGTTGTACTGATTGGTATGAGCAATCGAAGAGCCGGCTTTTGAATCTGCCCTTGCCGGCGCACTAGCAGCAGGACTGTGATTTGAATATGTCCCGACAATAGAGGTGGGAACCAAATTTGCCTGTGTGCCTGTGGAATTCACAGCCCATGCAAGATTGTTCTGTGTACGATAATTGCAAGCATCCTGTATCGACATTCCGTTTTGTTTTGCAAAAGCAGCGTCGGCCTTATTATTGGTATCCGAGCCTGAGAAATCACCTGAAACCGTCCCGTGGGAAACGGAAGAGAAATCTGGTTGTCCATTATTTGAAGGAAGGCCATGCATCGCCAAAAATCCCAGCATGGAATCATTCACCACCCTGCGGCCCGAATCCAAACGGGTCTGGGTCTCTGAATGTTCGGGATCCCCATTCGAGGGACGCACCTGTTGTCCTTGAGAAACTGTTTTCCCTCCTGTTCCCCTCGCTCCATGCGGGTTGCCCGAACTGACTGTAGAATGGTTTGCTTTTCCCCCTGCTCCTTGTCCTCCGCGTGAGCTTGTTGTCGGATTACTAAATCCTCCGTAGGCGGAAATTTCACCGGGTCCCCCTGATGGTGATCCACCTGTAGCAACCTGTTGTGCAGCAGAAGCAAGTTTCATCATTTCGTTTGCCAGGGAATTATAATGCTGACTATGTTGAGCTGCCGCATTACTTCCCGCCCTTGCTGTTGCGGCTCCGAAACGATAATTCGTTAATCCTTGAAGCTGAGAAGCTGCCTGGTTATGATCAGAAGCCAGCCTCGTATATTCAGCGCTTCCGTTTGAATACCGGCTGGCCATCGAAGACGCATTGCTTGAAATACTGTATATTTGATTTTCAGCAGCATTAATCTGTCTTTCTGTCCTTGAAATATCTGCTTCTATAGAAGCCCTGTAAGCTTCCGTAAGATCGTTACCTTCCTCATCATAGTCAGGCACAATAGCAGATAATTCGTTTTGAAGAGAATCATATCGTGCTCTTAAATAATCCAGTTCATTTCGAAGGCCTGCCATTTCAGCAGACATTCGGTTTAAAGTTGACCATTCGTTTTCAAATGCCATGGTTATTATCCTTTTTTAATGCAATTTTCACTTGCAAAACATCGTCTTTTCCATAAATCCGGCATTGTCATCTCATTATTCCCACTCGCATAAGAAACGCCAGGATTGAGCACCAAACTCCGCATCATTCCAGGTACCGCCCTTTTTTCCGTCATATTGGGCATAATTCTCTTTCCCTTTCTTATTATTGGGCTGCCCGGCTGACCAGTTGGTATATAATACATCTGAGTAATCTACCCATTCCCAAATACCTTCCTCTTCTTGGTCCGTAAAGCCAATAAAAGTATGATCTCTGTCATTTTTAAGCAAATACTGATATACTGCTTTATTCTCCTCTTCTGATTCGATAACCGCCAGGTGACCTCCTATCTTTCTGCAGAAATCTTCACATTCATCAAAGGACTCCAGTCCAAGTTCATGAAAATTGAAGACACCATATACATGGCCATTATACTCCAGAGGCTCAATATCCTCTGCATAGGCCAAGCCTTCACTGGCTGCACACATAACAGGGATTTCGCTCTCTGTGACCTGGGGTATCTCTTCCGTTTCCTCCTCCGGTGGCTCTTCTGTTTCGGTCTCTGCCTCCTCATTTGCTTTCTCCGTAGTTTCCGTTGTAGAAGCAGCTTCTTTAGGCGTCGGTGTATCCTTGCCTCCTCTGATTTTTGTTTTGGACAGAGCAATGATGAAAATAACTATTGTAGCTACAACAATAAGGCCTAATATTGCTAATGCGATTTTAGAAACCTTCATATCATCGTCTTCGAAATCATCACCGAAATCATCGCCAAAGTCATCATCAGAATAATCATCTGCAGGATCATCCACGATATGCTCATCAGCATTTTGTAATTTCTCACCACAATGTGCACAGAACAAAGCGTCATCTTGATTTTTACTGCCACAATAAGGACATTTCATTATTTTTTCTCCCCCATATCATCTACTAAAAATTGATCCCAGGTCCTGGGTTGATATGTTCCCCCGCCGAAAGAACAAAATCTGTAAATACAATCAACTATATAGTTTACTTCTTTATATTCATCCTCCGGATTAGCATCCGGATATGTTACCGTTAGCTGATAGGTCGTTTCTCCATCACTGGCAACTATATTATATTCGCCTTGCCCGGTCTCAGGATAATAACCTCCTACCAAGGCACGACACATATCGTGATCGTCCAAATCCTTAACATCCCTCTGGAAATAAATGTATGAATAGTTTGTCAATAATTGCTCATATATTTCATGGGCACTCTTTTTTGCATTATATTCTGCTGCAGTTTCAGTAATGGTAAGCCGATAATCATCATCATACCAGAATTCATAGACTCCCTCAGATTCATTAATATAAGCGTTGTTAAAAATATATTTAGGGTATCCAAATGAGAAAGTATCTGCATAATAAACCTCGAAAGCATCCGGGGTTAAGCATGCACTTGTATCAGGATAATCATTTTGGGTGTAAGCAACTTCAGATGTACCGCTATCATAAGAATCCGCTTCCGCCTGATCATCCTCCGCTTCTTCAGATTCTTCCTCCTGTTCACCCTGTTCAGAATCAGAATACTCTTCCGTAAAAGCTGCTGTAGTATCTTCTGCGTCATCAGATCCGCCTTTGTTCATTAATAAAAAAATAATCAAACAAGCGGCAATTATTACTCCCAGGACAATAACCGGTAACTTACTGTTTTTTTCCATAATCTTCCCCTTATGCTTTCAAATAATATGACCATATTATAGTAATTAGTTGCAAAGGCTCCCTTTCGTCAATTCCAGAGTTTTTTCAATATTTCTTTCTGTAATTCAAATCCTTGAGTCCGCTCTTCCCCGACCTCATATTTTTTCTCTTTTCCTTTTTCTTTAAATTCAGAAAGGGATGCTTTTACTGCAGAGAAAACAGGAAAGATTATCTTAAGCATCTCTTTTTTTGCTATAGTCGCTTTTTCTTTGTCCTCCCTGGACACATCTGTCAAAGAAGCCAGCACATTGCCACCTCTGTCAATGGTACTGATGTATAAACGAATATCTAATTCAAGTCTCATCCATTCATTGATCTGCTGCTCAAAGTCTTTTTTCAGAGAAACACTCTCATCCAACAACCGCTGGCGCTCAGCAGTAAGATATTTTCTGTCAGAATTATCCATTCTGTCAGAGTTTTCTTCATACTTCTCCATCTTTGTATCATGATTTTTCCAGTCTTGTCGGTTTTTGAAATAACGTGACCATAGCATTCCGGCTTCTTTATCCAGAATTTTCTTTTGATCAGAAAATTTTTCAGCCATGATACGGCCGCTTCTTTTCAGCATATCCTGATAGATTTCTTTCCAGACAGCTTCTTCTAAAAGCTGTCTGTCATTCAGAACATCATCCCCTTTAAATTGTGGAATCTGTAATTCGAAAGGTTTCAAGAGGCCTTCATACCCTACCAGACATCGG
>CADBQK010000204.1 GCA_902796775.1 uncultured Lachnospiraceae bacterium | reverse complement strand
CCCGGTATCCCATGTTACAGAGATTTCATGCGTCTGGCTATTGCAAAATACGGTAGCCAGGCGTATAATTGGTCACGGGAATTCGTATAAAAGGAGTTCGCCTAAAACAAGAATTATGCTTGTTAAGGTAGATTTACAGTAGGACATCCGAATTAATTGTACAAATATAGTACACAGATAAGAAAATAGAACACTTGTTCTCACAAAGAGCATGTGGTATAATGGTAACTGCTGAAGAAAAAGATGGAGCCAGGAGGCAATTGAAGCTATCGCAAGTAAAATGCGGACCGTGCAGTTTTGCGATTTGGGTTAGGACGAATGACAGCGTGAATTGTGAAAGGGAGGACTTATATAATGGTTGCTGCAATTGATGCCGCTCGTTATTTGATTTCACTTGACTCTCAATTAAAATACTTTAACACAAAGAAGCTTATAACCCGTAATAATCATACGTTTTATGAGGGAAATGCAAGGATTAACAAGATACTACACCTTGCTCAAAACATGTATATTGGAAGACATGGGCAAAAACTAATAGATGCTGATTTCTATGCCTATGATAATGGTGGTATTCTTCTGGAGGTTCAGGAGAATTACGCCTACCTGGTAGGGACTCGTGAAAAAGTATCGTTTACTGTTGACGAGGCAGTACAGGAATTCTTGCGTAGAGTGTTCTTAATGCTAAAAGATGCACCAATTAACAGGCTTATAGATATTGATCATGAAGACCCGGCTTGGCAAGAAAAATGTATGTATCGATATAAGCCGGAACAGAAGATGGATTCGTTGAAATTCAAAGATGAATATAGCGATATGTATGAGGCTGCTAATTTTTATTTAGATCATATGGAGGAGCCATGAAACTTAAAATAGGCCAAGTCTTATGGCTGAGACTTCCATTTGGAAAAACAGATGATGTTTCAAAGGCATACCATCCATTTCTAGTTATTGGTTCAAGCAAATCTGATCTAGAAGTTGTTGATGTAGGTCAAATAGACAGCATGAAGAACAAGCCTTGGGAAGCATTTAATAAAGGCTTGATACCGATTGATATTAATAATCCTCATGAAACAGTCCTTTATAAACCAAGTTATCTGCAGACTGACAGGAAAATTCAAATAGAGTATTTTGATGAGCTGTCTCATTATTTGGATACAGAAGAAACGTTAAGTCAAAAAAAGCTTGAAAAAATAATCGATAGTTATTATGACAAACGATATAAATACGGTTCCGATAATTTTCGGGATATGTATTTTACAAAAGAGAAAATAGAAGAATATAATCCAATAGATGAATGGAATTCGGCAAGTCTTATGCGGAAGAAGAAATATAACAAGTAAATATAATGACTTGAATTATTATAGAGATAGGTAGCAGATATCAATCATCTTGGAAGTGAGGGTACGATATCGCCATGACAATTGGTGACAGAATCTTCATACGATTAAAACAAATCGGAATGAGCCAAAAGGTCTTTTCCGAAGAAAACGGCATTCCCCAGAGCACCATTAGCGAGTGGAAATCGAAGCGTACGAATCCGACCTCGGAGAAGATTATGATCATCTGCTAGGTCTTGAATGTCACGCCGGAATGGCTGCTGTCCGGCTCCATGAACACCGGGAACAGAGGCAATGAACTCCAGTGGTATGTGATAGATAAAAATACGGAGATTGGTTATATCATAGAGACATACCAGAAAATGGAGGAGGAGCAGAAGTGGAGATTGAGAGGATACATGGAAGCTCTGAGTGAATCGTTCAAGGATGACAAAACGAAATAACGGGCAGTAAGTGGTTTTCCTTGATTTTTCAGCCTCCAGGACTTATCATCTTCTTATGATAGGTATGGTATGCCTGCCTGTCTACCATGCCTTTGAAAGGAGGCGGTTGAGATGGATGAAAACAAAGAGACAACATATGTCTCCTTGAGAAACGATTTGCTGTTCCATATGGTGTTCACACGTAATGAAGAAGCTTTGAAGGGCCTGCTCAGTGTCATGTTGAACATCCCAGAGGACAGGATCATTCGTGCAGAAGTGCTTAATCCGATGCAGTATTCGGAGATAATCGATACCAAGCTGACGGTTCTCGATCTGAAGGTGCACCTTAATGATAACACGTTTATTCTTGTCGAGATGCAGGTCAGAAAATTCGAGGAATGGATTAACCGAACTGTCGTCTATACATGCAGGCAAGTAGCGGATCAGGCACATGATGATTTCGACTATAGCAAGCTGGAATCTGTAATCCAGATTTCCATTATGGATTACACCCTTTTCCCGGACCACGAGAGATTCTTCAAACGCTATCGTGTGACTGACGATGAGGGATACTTGTATACCGACAAGATTCAGTTCTGGGTAATGGATCTTACGAAGATCGAAGAAGCGACAGATGAGCAGAAAGCACAGGGCCTGGTTGAATGGGCTAAGGCTTTTAAGGCGGACTCCTGGGAAGAGGTAAATCAGATTCAGAATTCGGCAGTAAAGGAGGCGGCGAAGACGATGCAGCTGATAATGTCCAATCCAACAGAGCGCGAGATGATTCGCATGAGACAAGCCGCACAGAATGACTGGATCACCATGAGGAATTCTGAGCGGAGAGCTGGAATGGTGGAGGTGCTTGCAGGTCTTGTTAACGATGGAATGTTATCGGTAGAAACTGCAGCGCAGAGAGCTAACATGACCGTCCAGGAGTTTACAAAAAAAGCAGGGATAAAGGCACTTTGATGCTGACAAGATGAACCACAGCCCATGCTGTATTTGAACGGTTGACGGAAGGCTGGTGAGGAATATG
>CADBQK010000203.1 GCA_902796775.1 uncultured Lachnospiraceae bacterium | reverse complement strand
GTCCGGACATTTTCCCGGATCATTGCACGCGAATTCATCCCCGAAAGTACGCAGGTAACCTCCGGCTGATCCCAGAGCCAGTGCAGGGCCCACTGGGCAGGTGTCTTCTTTACCGGATACTCCTCAAAACGCTTCCTTGCGGCTGCCGGAAGCCCTACCGCCAGCTTCCCGCCCCGCAGCGGCTCCATGATCACAACCGGTATCCCTTTTGCAGCTGCGTAGTGCAGACCTGTTGAACCTGCCTGGGAATGCTCATCCATGTAATTATACTGGATCTGACAGAAATCCCAGTCATAGGCATCGATCAGCTGGCAGAACATATCAGAATTGCCGTGATAGGAAAAACCGATGTTTTTGATCTGCCCTGCAGCCTTCTTCTCCTCCAGCCAGGCCAGCACCCCCAGCTCCTTCATGCGGTCCCAGGATTTCACATCCGTCAGCATGTGCATCAGGTAATATTCCACATGATCCGTGCGGAGCCGGCGCAGCTGCTCCGCAAAATACTTCTCCATAGTGCCCCTGTCCTTTACCAGGTAATGCGGCAGTTTCGTCGCGATCTTCACCCGGTCCCGGATCCCGTTTCTCTCAAAAATCTCCCCCAGGGCAGCCTCACTTCCCGGATAGATATAGGCCGTATCAAAATAATTCACCCCGCAGCGGACTGCATAAAGGATCTCCTTCTCCGCTTTCTCAATATCGATCCGGCCCAGTTTTGTCGTAAATCGCATGCAGCCATAGCCGAGTATGGACAACGGCTCACCATGCCTGTCTGGTCTGTACTGCATCACTACCTCCTCCAAAGGAGACAGGTGACTGCTCTCTGTCTCCTGTCTGTCTCCCGCCATCTGTTTTTTAATTACCTATAGTATAACACATCCTGACTGTACAATGAACTGATCTTTAACAGGAACACTTTCTTCCCCTTTCTGTTGTAACTTTGCCTCTCTTCTTATATACTGATATACTGAAAGAGATAGCTGCAGATCTTTCTTTTGCAGATCCACATAAATGGAGGATATATATAGAGATGAAAGCATCAAAACGGGAGCTGAAGTATGCTCTGGAGCATTTTAACGAAGTTCATCACACAACTCTGAATCCAGAGGGTCCTGGAGTCGTCCGGATCCACCTTGTCCCCCCGCAGATCAGGGATAACGAAATCGAAGCTAGTGTGGCGATCATCAATGGCCAGGATATAATCCCCGTCAATCTTTCCTGGAGTATTCTGCTGACAGAACTGATTGAAAAGATCAATGTTTTCCACGGGCAGTCGATCAGCCCGCAGCAGGCTCAGCAGATCGTCAAAGATACCTGCAAGTCTGTTAAAAAAGTCTATCCGTTCGTTCCGAATAAGCGCTTATCGGAGGATATCTACCGGATCATGAACACGTTCCGCCAGGTCGCCTACGGAGAACCTGTTGAGGAAGAGATCTCCTATATGAACATAGGCGATTATGAACCCTTTATGCAGGCCCCGCACCGGATGGACCTGATGGTGAGCGCTATGACCCGAAACGGAAAATGGCATTGCAACCAGCAGTGTATACACTGTTATGCAGCCGGACAGACAGAATCTTCCGAAGAAGAGCTGAGTACACAGGACTGGAAAGCTATTATTGACAAATGCAGAAATATCGGTATTCCGCAGGTCACCTTTACCGGCGGCGAACCCACCATGAGAGAAGATCTTCCGGAACTGATCGATCATGCCAAATGGTTTGTCACCAGACTGAATACCAATGGCATCCGGCTGACAGAGGACTACTGCCGCCGGCTCCGGGATGCCTCACTGGACAGTGTACAGATTACCTTCTACTCAAAGGATCCGGCAGTCCACAACCAGCTCACTGGTTCACAGCATTATCCGGAGACCGTGGCCGGTATTGAAAATGCACTGGCAGCAGGACTTAGCTTAAGCGTCAACACACCTCTCTGTACGCTGAACAGGGACTATGCAGACACCCTGCGCTTTCTGCATGAGAAGGGTGTCCTGTATGTGACCTGCTCCGGCCTGATCACCACCGGGAACGCCGCTCTGCCGGCATCTGAAAGCCTGCAGCTTGACCCGGGAGAACTACGCGAAATCCTGCGGGAAAGTGTACAGTACTGTTATGACAACGGAATGGAAATCAGCTTTACTTCCCCGGGATGGGTCGATGAGCAATTCTGCCGCAGCCTGAAGATCAACATTCCCAGCTGCGGTGCCTGCCTCAGCAACATGGCCATCACCCCCGGCGGAAATGTCGTCCCATGCCAAAGCTGGCTCTCCGATCCGGTGCTGGGTAATTTCCTGACGGATGAATGGGAAGAAATCTGGAATAGTGAAACATGCAGGAGGAGGAGATCCTACAGTGCAGCGATCTACGGTGAATGCCCGCTGCGAAAAAGCACCTGTCCTGCTCTGAAAGAGCTTCCCGGGCAGGATCCTGTCAAAACATCAGAAAGCGGACGATCCGCCGATCATAATGAAAACTCCCCGGCCGGGTGCAGATAGAAAGGAGAAAGCTATGAAACCAATCATAAAGAAAAACCGGACCATCTGTGCACGCCTGTCCGGGATACTGTCTCCGGTTCTGGCATTCCTTCTGCTCCTTTGTCTGACAGCTGCAATTTCAACGACTGCAGCAGCTGCTGTTAAGCCGGATGAGGGGGATCTGGATGAGATCACGAACTATGAGATCACCATCGACGTCAATCAGGATGGTACCCTAACCATGCTCTACCATATTGACTGGAAAGTGCTGGATTCTGATTCTGAAGGCCCTCTGTCCTGGATATATATCGGTATCCCGAACAGGCACTATGTCTCTTTCCGTGCACTCTCTGACACGATTTCGAATATTACTTATAACTCCTCAGAAGGTACGAACCTGAAAATCCAGTTTGACCGGAATTACTATAAAGATGAGATCGTCAGCTTTGATTTTGAACTGATCCAGGACTATCTGTATGAAATGAACATGCTGCAGGATGGTGAAACGGTCTATCAGTTCACCCCCGGCTGGTTTGACGCCCTGGTGGTTGACCGGCTCACGGTACGCTGGAATAACGACCAGATGGAAAGCTGGACACCCTCCTGTGAGGTGGGAAGCGATGGGTACAACGTCTGGACCAAAGCTCTGGGCAAAGGCGAAACCCTTACCATCCAGGTAACCTATCCAAACAGTGCATTTGCTTTTGATGACAGCAAAAGTATCAACATGAGCGGGAATGAAAATGACGACAGCTCAGACATCATATATGCTCTGATCGGTCTTGCCATAATATTCATCCCTTTTCTCATCATACTGACTGTCATCATCAATGCCGTTCGAGGCTATAAACGTTCCGCAAATTTCAGCTCCGGTACAAAACGCAAAATCACCCGGACCAAGATCGAGTACTACCCCAATTGTCCGGGATGCGGCGCTGTCCGTCCGGAGGGAAAAGATAACTGCGAATACTGCGGCCACAGCTTTATCAAAAGCGAAGAAAAGATCGAAGAAAAAGATATCCCGGCTGACGAGCCGGAACTGGCCCGGAAACGCGAGAACGGGACCTACCGTTACGATCATCATCCCAACACCTATATGCGTGTGCATGTCGTCCATGTCCCTGTCCCGCCGGTACGGCCATCCAATTCTTACAGCAGCGGACGTTCCTCCGGGTCCCGGTCCTCTCATTCCAGCTGTGCACACAGTTCCTGCGCCTGTGCATGTGCCTGTGCCTGCGCCTGTGCCGGCGGCGGCAGAGCCGGCTGCACCACCAAAGACTTTTACAATACTGACCTTAAGCTGGCGTATCTCAAAGTCAGAAAGTGATACGACACATTTGTCGCGGTAATATAATACTATTCGCGCTGATTGTTGTATGTCAAAATTCCCAATGGTATGGTATGATTAGATGTCAGATACAGAATGACAGCACTCTGCAAACACGAGAATCTTTTTGAAGAAAGGAGGCCTGCCATGATACATCGCTTTGAAGAGTTCCAGACCAGTATCCAGCAGGTCTATCTTGAATTACAGAAGCTTAAGGCTGTTGGCATGCAGGAGTTCGGCCTGCAGGCTTCTCATGTAATGTGTCTGTATGAACTGGAAAGGCACGAAGAGGGTATGACTGCAGCCGAGCTGGCCTCGGCCTGCGATATCAATAAAGCAGCCATCTCCCGAAGTATCCGGACGTTAAGAGAAAAGGGATATGTGGCCGTTTCCTCTGTACCCGCCGGCAAACCCTACCGGGCAAAAATGAGTCTGACCGAAATGGGCCGGCAGGTCGCTCAGCAGATGAATAATAAAATACTTTATATCATTCAGCTTATGGATGAACAGATAGGCAGGGACGAACTAGATCATGTGTATGCTGTACTCCGGCAAATGAGCGCAGTACTGAAAGATTCCTCAGGTTTGCCCTGCATCGCTGACAGCACCGGGAAAGAATTCTCCTGATTCGCCGAGACAGCCTCACAGACTACAGACAATCCAACTATAGAAAGACAGGAGTTTCAGAAAATGGGAATCCAGATTATTACCGACTCTGCCAGTGATATTTCACAGGCACGCGCAAAAGAAATGGGGGTTACAGTTCTGCCCCTGACCGTACGTTTCGATGAAGAAGAGTTTATCGACGGCGTTACGCTAAGCCCGGAGGATCTGTATTACCGCCTGGAAAATTCCAAAGGCCTTCCCAGGACAGCCCAGGTCACACCTCTGGCATTTGGAGAAGCCTTTAAAAAAGCGCGGGAAGCCGGAGACGAAGTAATTTGCATTAACATCTCCTTAAAGCTTTCCGGCTGCTACCAGAGCGCTTGTATTGCCAGGGAGGAGTTCCCTGAAGAAGACCAGGCTCACATCCGGATCATTGACAGCTACCAGGCCTGCACATCGCAGTATATCCTTGTGGAATATGCCGTACGTCTTCGGGACGAAGGACATTCCTTAGATGAGATCGCTGCCGAGATCGAATACTGGCGGAATCATGTTTATATGATCGGCATGGTCGACACCCTGGAGTTTTTAAAACGGGGCGGACGTGTTTCCGCTGCCGCCGCCACCTTTGGCAGCCTTCTTTCCATCAAGCCCTTTATCACTTTCGAAAACGGTGTGATCGAAGTCATCGGTAAGGCCAGAGGACCCAAAGCTGCAGCGAAAATGCAGGCTGATATTGTAGACAAATATGGCGGCATCGACTTTTCCAGGCCATTCTGCCTTGGTTACTCCGGATCTAAAGACGACCGTCTGCGTGCCTATATTGACTACAGCCGTTCCCGTTTTGATTATCCGGATCCCATTGAGACGACAAGACTCGGTGCTACCATCGGTATCCACGGAGGTCCCGGTGCCGTTGCTGTTGGTTTTTTCCAGAAGGATGTCCACGCTTGTGATAGATAGAGACTGCGCGCTGCGTTTTTGGCAGCTTTGATTGTTTGTTGACACGTCAACATTTCGGTGCTATGATTAGGTCATGGAGAATCCTCCATATTTCAATTATTTGAGGAACATATGAGGAGTATAGATAATGGGTATCCAGATTATTACTGATTCGGCAAGTGACATTTCCCAGGAACGTGCAAGGGAAATGGGCGTGACGGTTCTGCCGCTGAATGTCCTTTTTGGAGAAGAGGAGTATATTGACGGCATTACAATATCCACAGAAGTTTTTTATGACAAGCTGGAAAACTCCAAAGGGCTTCCCAGGACTAGCCAGGTCACACCGATGGCCTATAGTGAGGCTTTTAACAAAGCAAGAGAGGCCGGTGATGATGTCCTTTGCATCGATATCTCTCTGAAGCTCTCCGGCTGCTATCAGAGTGCATGTATTGCCAGAGATGAAATGCCTGTAAAAGACCAGGCGCATATCCGGATCATTGACTGCCTCCAGACTACTTCTTCCCAGTATATCCTCGTCGACTATGCCTGCCGGCTCAGAGATCAGGGACTTTCTCTGGATGAAATCGTTGCTGAGCTCGACTATTGGAAGAAGCATGTCCGTATGATCGCCATGCTTGACACCCTCGAATATCTCAAACGCGGCGGCCGGATTTCTCCTGCCAAAGCCACCTTCGGCAATCTTCTCTCAATCAAACCTTTTGTTACTTTTGAGGATGGCGGGATTGAGATCATCGCAAAGGCCAGAGGCGCAAAGGCTGCCCTGAAGATGCATACAGAATTGATTGAAAAATATGGTGATATTGACTTTACCAAACCGGTATGCATCACTTACAGCGGATCAAAAACCGATCGCCTGGATACTTTCCTTTCTTATTTGGAGTCAATCTATCATTATTCCGATTCTCCCGCTATTGCGCTTATGGGCAGCACCGTAGGCACGCATGCTGGTCCCGGAGCAATAACCATCGCATTTTTCCCGAAGGATGTCCATCCGCAGTAGGAGATCAGGATCATCCATATCTAAATAAAGAGGGCTGCCTTAAAGGCTGCCCTCTTCGTCTTCATAATAATTAACCTCTTCTTCCTCTTCCAGCTCGTCACCGGTATAATCCGCGTAATCACTCAGATCGATCCCTTCATTCCAGAGACGATTATAAAGCTCTTCCATTGTCAAACCAGCCAATTCTTCATATGTCAGCTGCGGATTGATCAGGACCAGTTTTTTCAGAAGAAAAGCTTTTCCCTTTGTGATGCCAAATTTATCTGCAATCGATATTACCTCTTCATCCTGGCTTCCCAATTGTCCGAAAACTGCACTTCGCCCTGTCAGCTTCTCCAGACTCCGGTCGATCCGGCGGCTCAGCTCCTCCTGAAGCTGATGTGCAGACTCCTTGTCCTGACCATCTACTGTCAGTAAGATGAACTGTTTTGCCTGTGTGAGATATCCATGCCTCACCATAGAACCGACCAGCGCATTAACAGCAACATCGACCTGTACCTGCTTCAGATCCATACCATCCAGGATCAGCTTTCCATCAGCATTTTCCGCCTCTACCCGCGTGATCCGTTCCATTTCGTCCAGATCCAGCGTGATTCCCGGATTCACATCCAGATAAACACTCGCCCAGGGAGCAGACTCCTGTTTCACCCGCTTCTGCATGGAAAAAGCAAACACGATCAGGAAGACAGCCGCTGCCGCTGCAAATGTCCTGTAGATATAAGCCCTCCGGAATATGAATCTGTCCCCGCCATCTCCTCCGGATGACTTTTGGGCGCTCTTTGTATCTCCGGAAAGCGTCTCTGTCCCCTTCAGATACCAGTACTTTCTGCTGTCCGGATAAGACTCTTCTGTCCCGGCACCATTCTCAGCCGTAGTAACAGTATCTGTCTTATCAACCTGGGCGCAGATCTTATCCCAGAGCAGCCTGCCCTCATTCGGAGCTGCCTGATCCATCCCGCTTCGCAGATGCCGCTCGATTTCTCTCTCGTCCAAATCCATCATACCGCCCTCAGCTCCTTTCTCAGCTTACCGATTGCCCTGCTGTACCGGGACAAAACTGTCGATAACGGAATCTTGAGCAGATCTCCGATCTCCCGATGTTTCAAGCCGGACACCGCATGCAGGATCACAATGCGGAGCTCTGTTTCTGAAAGCACATGAAAAGCAGTCTTTAGTACCATCCTCTCTTCTGCACTGCGGACATTATCAAAAGACAGCTCCTCAACAGTATCTGTTTCCATCAATTCCCAAACATCCGACGCTCCCTGTCTCAAACGCATCAGGCACAAGTTGCGTACGATGGTGATCACCCATGCCATAGGCTTTCCCCGCGGCTGGTAAAGATGCGCACTCATCCGTATTTTCAGATAAGTATCCTGCATGACATCCTCCGCCTCATGCTTGTTGTGCAGCATGGAAAGTGCGAAGGAATACACACTGGTACGTGTCTGTTCATACAATCTGAGAAATGCATCACCGTCCCCGGCGGCAATCAGAGGGAACAGGCTCTCGTCTAAGAACATTCCCTTGTTAGTACCGGTCATACCGGGACTAGCTGCTGCACCAGGCACTGCCTCTCCCTCCTTATATCTATTGATTATATTCTTCTTGTTAAAAACAAGGGCAAGACAGCAGCCCCTCTGCCTTGCCCTTCCTGTTTTCTCCATCTCCATCCTTCAAACAGATGGTGAATGTGGTTTTTCCCTCTATTTGCAACTGAATCGTTACTCTTTTACTATGATACTCATCAGAGCAAGCTTCTGTCAATCTTTAACTGTGCTTCGGGGCTGTAAAGCTGTAGTTTGCTCTTCTTCTGGTTTACTTATTATATTCGTATTCCATTTCCAGGATCTTGCCGGAATAACGGTCGATCTTGTATTCCCATTCGCCTTTTCCTTTTTTAAAGGAAACTTCCCAAACCTTTGCTTTGCTTCTATAGGTCTTTTTCTTGATCTTCAGCTTTTTCACGGCTGACTGCTTTGCACCCTTCAAAGCAATTTTCTTCGCTTTGCTCTTAGAAATCTGTTTTTGGCCGGATGATTTCTTTACAGTAATGATTTCATAGTCTTTTTCTTCGATCCGCCCGTTTTTAGCGCTGATCGTATACTCGTATTTATAATCACCCTTCTGGAATTTGATCTCCCACTCGTTATCTTCTTTATCCAGTACCGCTTTCTTAATGGTGACAGCGCTTTCTTTAAATCCCGCATCTTTAAGGGCAATCGTTTTAGCTTTTGTCACGTTTTTCACTGCAGCTGCATATGCCGTACTGCGTCCCGGCATCATAAACGGAAGCACTGCCAGCATCATCACGACTGCAAACACAGCCATCGTCAATTTTCCTGCCAAACCTGTCCTCTTTTCCATTGTTTCTTTCCTTTCTGATCTGATCTGAATCCTGTCTCCGGGCTGCTGTTTTTCATGCCCGGCAGTCCCCTCTTATTGTTTTATCGCCGGGGCAATGATAGTGAAAGGGATTCTTCTGGTCGTTTTTCTATTTCTGCTTTGCTGTCCCTTTCTATACAGTAAATGCACAAGGATCCTGTTTTATTGCATCTAAAACAAAATTTTTAAATATTTTTTTATTTTCATTTTTTTTAGTTTCAAAAGGTTTTCTTTACCTTGCAATGCTTTTTCCTTTTTCCAAGCCATGATAAGGTGTGAGAACACAGAGAGTCTTGCAGTCCGACTACTGCAGACAGCTCAATGAGTTCCTTTTTTCTGGCTTGTATAAAGGAGGTAGCTATGAAAGATCTCAAAATCATGGGAATCGATGTAAAAGTGTTCGCAATCATCGCAGTGATTACAGCCATAGCCTGCGCACTAGGCGTCCTTCCCTCCGGCATGATCGGCGCGTTCCTGTTCCTGATGATTTTTGGTGAACTGCTGAATATTATCGGCAATAATGCCCCGATCATCAAGACCTTCCTCGGCGGCGGAGCAATCGTCTGTATTTTCGGCGGTGCCGCTCTTGTCTACTGGCATATTATCCCGCAGTCTGTTACAGATACCTGCACATCTTTCATGACTACCAATGGATTTCTTGATTTTTATATCGCAGCCCTGATCACGGGCTCTATCCTTGGTATGAACCGTCAGCTTCTGATCAAAGCGGCCATCCGCTATCTGCCCTGCATTATCGGCTCTGTCGGTATGGCACTGATCCTGGTTTCCCTTTTCGGCAATCTCTTTGGAATGGCTCCTGCAGAATCCATCGCCTACATCGGTATCCCGATCATGGGCGGCGGCATGGGCGCCGGCGCAGTTCCGATTGCCAAAGTATTTGAGGGAGCCCTGGGCATCCCTGCAGAGCAGATTCTCAGCCGTCTGGTCCCGGCTGTAGCTCTGGGCAATGCTGTTGCTATCGTTTTCGGCGGTATCCTCAACCGTGTCGGCAATATGTTCCCGGCTCTCACCGGAAACGGCGAGCTGGTTATCAGTGATGATGCATCCCTCAAGAGTGAGGAAGTTACTCCTGTTGCAAAGGGCATCGGCGATTACGCTACCGGTCTTGCAGTAGCTGCCACTTTCTTCGCAGTAGGCAACATCATCGCATTCCTGATTGGAAAACTTGGACTGAGCATTCATGCGTATGCCTGGATGATCCTTTCCGTTGCAGCTGCCAAAGTTATTGGCTTTGTTCCGGAAAAATATGAGAATGCAGCGGCTGTCTGGTATGAATTTGTCGCAAAGAACTGGACATCTGCCCTGATGCTGGGCATTGGTATCGCCTACACCGATATGGGACAGATCATCTCCGCTCTGACACCTACCTACGTTATCCTGGTATTCTTCGTAGTTCTTGGTGCTGTTCTTGGCGCAGGCATCATCGGAAGACTGGTTGGTTTCTACCCGATCGAAGCTGCAATCACCGCCGGCCTTTGCATGGCTAACATGGGCGGTACCGGCGACGTAGCAGTACTGATGGCTTCCAAGCGTATGAAGCTGATGCCTTTCGCTCAGATTTCTTCCCGACTGGGCGGTGCATTTATCATTCTGCTGGCATCCTTCCTTGTTCCGATCTTTTTCGGATAAGCTCTCATAAGAATAGATCCGGCAGCTGCGCCAGAAGGTGCAGCTGCCCCTTTCCTGAAAAACCCGGCAATACAATGCCGGGTATATGTGTGTTATAATAAAATAATCCATTTCGTGATTACGGGCAGCAGTAAGAAAGGAGACAAAAATGGCCAAAAAGAAACAGCTGACGCTGACAGGCAGAATCACGCTCTCCTTTTTGATCGTCCTGATCCTGATTACTTTTCTATCTGTTCTGACTTCCCTGGCCTTTCATATCAGCTCGACTCAGCGGGACATAGACCGGAATATTTCCACTATGATCCGCAGCCTTTCACAGGAGCCTCTGGTTCTGGACACCTTTAAGACTGGTGAAATATCTGAAACCGCCATGGTGTATCTGGACAGCATTGTTTCCTATGATAATAATATTGATTACATCGTCCTTGTCGGGCCCGATGACCTGCGGATGTACCACCCGGACCACAGCCTGATCGGTCAGCAGTTCCAGGGAGGCGATGAAGGACCGGCGCTGAATGGATCCGATTTCTACATGACCGATGGAAAAGGCACCCGTGAATACCAGAGAAGGGGCTTCCTCTCCATGACAGACCAGGACGGCCAGCCTGCCGGTTTCCTGATGGTCAGCACCTATACCCGCTCTGTAAAACGTATCAAATGGGAACAGATTCAGATTTTTGCCTGTATTTTCGTAATTGCCCTTCTGGTATCCCTGGCAGCTGTCTACCTGCTTTCCAAAAGGATAAGGCGGCAGCTCCTTGGCTTTGAACCGCCTCAGATTGCCAGCATGTTCCTGAAACAGGCAGATGTCCTTGACAGTATGGAAGAGGGGATCATCCGGATCAGTCCGAACGGCACCTGCATCTATGCTAATAAAATGGCAAGAGATATCCTGGGCTGCAAAACCGCCTCTGCTGAAGAAAGTGCAAATATATATGAAGATCCTGACATCGCACAGGCTTTTGCTGCCAGTGATATTCTTCAGAACATACCGCCGGATATTGGATCCGGAAAAACAGTGACTGCAAAAAGAGTGGTCATTGACAGCCGTCATCTGCTGATGAACATCATCCCAGTCAGGAATCACGGTAATGCCGATGGCTCCCTGATCCTGCTCAGCGACCAGACTGAAACAATCCGTATGGCTGAACAGCTTACCGGTGTCAACCAGATCCTTGCCTCCCTGCGGGCGATCACGCACGAGAACAGTAACCGGATGCATGTAATCCTCGGACTTCTGCAGCTGGGCGAAACGGAGGAAGCAATTTCCTATATCCAGGAAGGTACTCTTGACAGTGAAGAACGGTCTCTGATCCAGAATTCCATCCAGAACAAAATGGTCGCCGCTCTGCTGCTCGGAAAACTTGGCATCGCCAGAGAGCGGGATATCACGCTCTCTCTGACAAAAGGAAGCAGCCTTGCGGAGAAAAGCAATTTCCTTCCCTCCAGAGATCTGGTCACAATCATTGGCAACCTGATCGAGAATGCGTTTGATTCCTTTCAGGACGTACCAAATCGCGACCATACAGTCAGTGTATATTTACAAGAAGGCGAAGCCCTCATCATCATGGTAGATGACAATGGATGCGGTATGGACGAAGATGCCATCAGCCGGATCCTTGGTCAGGGCTACACGACCAAGGGAGAAGGGCACGGAATCGGCATGAGGCTGATCCGGAATATTGTGGACAGTACCGGCGGAAACCTGGAAATCATCTCGGAACCAGGAGAGGGAACTTCGATCACTGTCACCATACGAAATCAGAGAACCATCTAAAAAACGGATTACTATCAAAGGAGCCTTGCTTTATGATCAAAACCCTGATAGTGGAAGATGACCCTATGGTTGCCAAGATTAATTACCTGTACCTGCAGCAGATCCCCGGTATTGAGATTACCGGTATCTGCGCAGACGGAAACAGCGCCCTGGAAACTGTCCGGAAGGAAGACCCGGATCTGATCGTTCTCGATCAGTACATGCCGGGACTATCCGGTCTGCAGCTGCTGCACATCCTTCGTCAGGAAAATTGTGACTGTGATGTCATCATGATCACTGCAGCCAACTCGAGTGCTCAGATCCAGGAAGCCATGCACCTTGGAGTCATCGACTACCTTGTGAAGCCCTTTGAATTTGAACGTTTCCGGCAGGCAGTGGAAAAACATATCCAAAAACAGCAGCTTTTGGAAAACAAATCCGAACTCTCCCAGGATGAGGTGGATCGTCTGGTTCATGGAAATCTCGCACATCCTGCTGTTTCCAGAAGCAGGACCGGCAATATCCCGCATGAGATGGAAAAGGGAATCCAGGCTGAAACTCTCCATATCCTTCTTGAACGTCTCAAAGAAAAACCGGACGTACTTTTTACCTGCGACCAGCTCTCTCAGCTTTGCAGCCTGTCCAAAGTAACCGTCCGCCGCTATATGAATTATCTGATTGAAATCGACAAAGTAGACAGTGTCGTTGATTACCGTACAGGCGGGCGTCCACGTTTATTGTACCGCATTCGAAAGGGGCTGATCTGATTCAGCCCCTTTTGTTTTCAAAAGCGTTAATTCTGTTGATCCTCTGCATGCTTACTGTCCTGAGCCCAGATCAGTGCCATCCGGACAGCGCGGTGCCAGCCTCTCAGCAGGGCCTCCCGGTGTGATGCATCCATCCGGGGTGTAAAGGTCTTTTCAATCTGCCAGTTTTCAGCCAGCTCTTTTTTATCCTTCCAGTAACCCACTGCAAGGCCGGCCAGATAAGCTGCTCCCAGAGCTGTGGTCTCGATGCAGGCAGGCCGGCAGGCAGAAACATCCTCGATATCCGCCTGGAACTGCATGAGCAGATCATTGGCACTGGCGCCTCCATCTACTTTCAGGCTCCCCAGCTTGCGTCCGATATCCTCTTCCATCGCATGGATCACATCGTGTGACTGATAGCAGATCGCTTCCAGTGCCGCCCGCACAAAATGCTCTCTGGCGGTCCCGCGGGTAATTCCTACGACAACTCCCCTTGCATCGGGATTCCAGTATGGAGCTCCCATTCCCGTAAAAGCCGGCACTATATACAAGCCTTGTGTATCCGGCACTTTCTTTGCATACTCTTCAGATTGCGGAGAAGTATCGACCAGACGCATACCATCCCTCAGCCACTGGATCGCTGCACCGGCAACAAAAACACTCCCCTCAAGAGCATAATCTACCTGCTCAGAATCGCCCGCAGCAATCGTTGTCAGCAGGCCATGACTGGATGAAACTGCTTCCTTTCCCGTATTCATCAGGATAAAACTTCCGGTGCCATACGTGTTTTTCACATCTCCCTTTTCAAAACAGCATTGTCCGAAAAGGGCAGCCTGCTGGTCTCCCGCTGCACCTGCAATCGGAATCTCCCCTCCCAAAAGCTCCGGATCCGAATATCCGTAAATACAGCTGGATGGCCTGACCTGCGGCATCATGGAAGATGGGATCTTAAACAGTTTCAGGAGCTCTTCGTCCCAGCATAGCTTGTGAATATCAAAAAGCATCGTACGGGAAGCATTCGTATAGTCTGTCACATGCACACGGCCCCCTGTCAGATTCCAGATCAGCCAGGTATCCACTGTCCCAAAGAGCAGCTCCCCTTTCTCAGCTCTCCTGCGGGCTCCTTTTATATGTTCCAGGATCCAGGCAATCTTGCTGGCAGAAAAATAGGCATCCGGTACCAGCCCGGTCTTTTCCCGGATCAGATCTCCCCAGCCCTGCTCTGCAACAGCCTCGACCATCTGTGCAGTCCGGCGGCACTGCCAGACAATCGCAGGACATACCGGCTTTCCCGTCTCTTTATCCCAGACAATGGTGGTCTCCCGCTGGTTCGTAATCCCGATCCCGGCAATATCTCCGGCCTTTACCCCGGCTTTTTCCATAGCCTTCACCGCCACTTCCAGCTGAGTCGACCAGATTTCCTGAGCATCGTGCTCCACCCATCCCGGCTGAGGATAATATTGTGTAAATTCCTTTTGTGCTGCACTGCAGATCCTGCCTGCATAATCAAACAAAATACAGCGGGAACTGGTTGTTCCCTGATCAAGCGCCATCACATAACGTTTTTCTTTCCCCTGTACCATTTCTTTATCCTTTGTGACTTTATATGTCATTGCCTTTACCCTTCCGTTGTTCTTTCCTGCTGTTTTCACCAGCACATTTAAGACTCACTTCAGGCGCATTTTTCTGTCCCCGCAACAGACACGCCTTCTCTTTGGATGAGATTGAAAAATCAGGCAGTCTGCCTGTTACATTCTAACACGAAACAGCCTGACCCGGCAATCCTG
>CADBQK010000202.1 GCA_902796775.1 uncultured Lachnospiraceae bacterium | reverse complement strand
TTGGTTCTGGTACCCTTTCATTGCTTACGGGAAGGTAACACTGCTGCAGGGAGACCCCGGGGATGGGAAGTCAACGATGATGCTGAACCTGATCTCAGAGCTTTCTGTGGGAGGGATGACCCCGGATGGAAGGGAACTTGGCAGACCGCAGCATGTCATTTACCAGTGCTCAGAGGACGGCACCGCCGATACGATTAAACCCAGACTTGAAAAGTGCGGGGCAGATTGCAGGAACATTGCTTTTATAGATGAGGAATTCCATGATGGGATTACATTGAATGATGAAAGGCTTTATGAGGCAATTTCTACGTTTCGTCCGAGGATGGTTGTGATCGACCCGATCCAGGCATATATCAGTACTTCATCTGATCTCCAGGTAGCAGCAAGGGCAAGGAGACTCCTGCGGTGCCTTTCAACCTGGGCGGAAACCTTTAACTGTGCAGTGGTTCTGATCGGACATATGAACAAACATGAAGGCGCAAAGGGTCTTTACCGCAGCATCGGGAGCATAGATGTGGTTGCTGCAGCCAGAAGCGTTCTCCAGATAGAACGTGATGATATCGATCCTGATATACGGATTTTAAGGCAGATCAAGAACAGCCTCGGGCCATCGGACGCAGTGATGCGTTTTGAGATCAGAAGGGATACAGGGTTTCGATGGATGGAAATGGAAACGCCGCCCTCCGTTCAATCTGAATTAAGAGCGGGAAGCAGGATACCCTCTTTTTCTTCAAAAACGGAGAAAGCAGTTTACCTGATAAGAGCTTATCTTAAGGATGGAAAGGTGCTGTCCAACGAAATGTACCGGCGGTTGAAAGAGGATGGCATAAGTCACAAGACGGCAGAAAAAACCAGGATCAGCATGGGAGTGGTCTGCAGGAGAGTCATGAACAGGTGGTATTGGTCATTGCCGGATACAGCCAGGGAAGAAAAGCAGCCAGATCAAGCGGCGTTGGAAAATTTAGGAGAGATGGTCCATGGAGAACGAGATCAATGAGAAAGATGGCCCGATCCAGGAAGATAATACACAGCTGGTTACGGGGGGAGATGAAAATGTCAATGTCCTTCGCCGTCATATAAAGGACAATCCGGAAAAAGCCCTGCTGGCCAGGCACCGGCTTTGGATGAACAGTGTTCAGCATGAGTATCCGCTGCCTTATGTGCCATTCAGGATTGGTGTTTATATCCGTTATTATAACCAGACCAAACACAGTAATTATATTGAAAAGCACAGGCAGCAGTTTGTTGATGACATAGCCATGTGCCCGAAGTGGACACTTGTGGATTTCTATATTGATAAAGGAATGACTGCACCTCGTATGGAGAATTCGAAAGAATGGTGCCGGCTGCTTGATGACTGCTTTTCGGGAAAAATCAATCTGATCGTTACACAGAAAGTCAGCAGCGTATCTTCTGATCCGGAAGAGATCACCTTTATTGCACGGATCCTGGCTGCGCAGAAAAATCCCATCGGAATCTATTTTATTTCGGAAGACATTTACACACTGGCCTCTTACTATCTGCAGGATATTCATCGTGGAAACCTCCTGCCGGAAGGATGGGAACCTCTTCCTGAGGACGATCTGGACAAGGAACTTTTGGAAAGCAGCGCTGAAATCCTGATGCTGGAGGATAATGGAGGTCCGGCAGAAGGCCTGGCTGCCGGCATCGGGGAAACATAACGAAAATCGGAGGGGGACCATGCCCGAACAGACGAAACAGCAGCAGAGGGACCGTGTACGACAGAGGATCCGGGCGGCAGTGGATCCAGAGAACTATGAATACACGCCGGAAAAGCATCAGACAGACCATGTGCGGGCAGATGAATTTCAGAGGGTTGCTATTTATGCCCGGGTTTCCACAAATGATCCGACACAGACGTCTTCCTTTGAGCTGCAGCAGAAGTACTATCAGGACCTTGTGGGAAGATATCCAAAATGGCAGCTTGTAAAGATATATACGGATGAGGGCAAATCCGGCGTGACCATCCAGCACAGGACCGGGTTTATTGAGATGATGGAAGACGCGTTTGCCGGGAAGATTGACCTGATCATTGTG
>CADBQK010000201.1 GCA_902796775.1 uncultured Lachnospiraceae bacterium | reverse complement strand
TTTTCCAGCAAATCCGGCCTTCTCTCCCTGGTACGCTGCAGGGACTGCTCTTTACGCCATGCTTCAATATTGGCATGATGACCGGAAAGAAGGACTTCCGGCACACTTTTGCCGTGAAAAACCTCCGGCCTGGTATACTGCGGATATTCAAGCAGGCCGTTTTCAAAGGACTCTTCTCCCGCAGAAGCGTCGTTGGACAGAACGCCGGGCACCATACGCGAGATTGCATCCATCATAACCATTGCTGGCAGTTCCCCGCCGGTCAGTACATAATCCCCGATTGAATAATTGTCCGTGACGATCTCCTCCAGGATCCTCTCGTCCACGCCCTCATAATGACCGCACAGAAAGATCAGGCCCTCCTCCTTCGCCAGCTCTTTTGCGGCAGCCTGGGTAAAGACTTTTCCCTGAGGTGTGGTGTATATCACACGCGGCTTTTTCTCCATCCCTGCCGTAATCGATTCCCAGCAATCATAAATCGGCCCCGGCTGCATGACCATCCCTGCTCCTCCGCCATAAGGATAGTCATCTACATGTTTATGTTTATCTGTTGAGAAATCCCGGATATTGACCGCATGAACCTCAAGCAGCCCCTTTCTGGCTGCTCTGCCGATAATACTTCCCGACATTACTGTCTCGATCATTTCCGGGAATAAAGTCATCACATAAAACTTCATGCCGCTCCCTCTTACTCTATCAGGCCATCCAGCACATGCACATCTACCCGGCCTTTCTCCAGATCAACACGGATCCGGCTGTCTTTGATGACCGGTATCAGCACCTCTCCTTTGCCATCCGCCCGCCGGACTGCATAGACATCATTCGCTCCGGTCTGGATAACATCAGTGATCTCCCCTAACAGCTTCCCTTCATCCCCATATACGGTCAGCCCGACCAGGTCGCAGATATAGTATTCCCCTTCAGCCAGCGGCAGTGCCTGATCACGCGTGATCAGAAGATCACAGCCTTTAAAAGGCAGCATATCCTCTATCGATGAGAACTCGGCAAACTTGATAACGACCATGCCCTTCTGGTAACGCACCCGCTCCAGGTGCAGCAGGATAGGCCCTTTTCTGGAAGCTGCCATACAGCTCTTCAGCTTTCCGAAACGGTGCGGATCATCCGTTGTAGGAAAAACCTTCACTTCCCCCCGCACACCATGAGAAGAGGTAATCACCCCGACCCGTAATGTATCCTCCATATCTGTGTCCTTTCTGCCCTTTATCTTCCCTGCAGTCATCAGCACTCTGTCCGGGAATTACAAAACGATGAAAAAGGCCGCCGCCTCAGTTGGTTTCCCGCCCTGCGCAGCAGCCTTTTGCCATCATATGGCTTTTCTAAAGAATATCCACGATGATCTTCTTGTCTTCCTTGACAGCAGCAGATTTCACGACCGTACGGATCGCACGCGCAATGCGCCCCTGCTTGCCAATCACTTTGCCCATATCTTCCGGTGCTACTTTCAGCTCCAGCACCACAGATCTGTCGGTCTCGGTCTCGCTGACAACAACCTGATCCGGATGGTCAACGAGAGCCTGGGCAATTACTTCTAACAATTCTTTCATATGTTTCCTCCAGTTTATACAGGAAACTTCCTACTTTGTAATGCCAGCCTGCTTGAAAAGCCTTGCAACGGTTGCAGTGGGCTGAGCGCCATTGGAAAGCCACTTCTGAGCCAGCTCCTCGTCTACCTTGACATCACTCGGCTCAACATTCGGATTATAAGTACCGACCTGCTCGATGAACCTGCCATCCCTGGGAGACCTGGAATCCGCTACAACGATCCTGTAATAAGGAGCCTTCTTTGCGCCCATCCTCTTTAACCTGATTTTAACAGCCATTTCTCTTTTCCTCCTGTTATAGTGTGTTGTTTTGTAACTGTCCGGTATCTCCGGCAGATACTTGTCATTTTTCCTTTGATACTGGTATATAAATGTGGAAGTACAAAAACGTTTGTATTTGTAACTGAAACTAACAAAACTTAAACCGCGTTTTCCATACTTCCGCCATCAAAAGCCAAACGGCATTTTGAATCCTCCGAAACGCCCTCTTCCTCCCTTGGGCATTTTGCCGCCAAACTGCTTCATGACCTTCTTCATCTGGTCAAGCATCTTTGTCAGCTTATTGACCTCCGCAATATCCACACCGGCTCCGGCTGCGATCCTCTTCTTCCGGCTCGGATTCAGCAGGGCCGGATTAGCCCTCTCTTCCGGAGTCATGGAAAGGATGATTGCCTCTACACGGTCAAACTGGTGCTCATCCACCTGGACATTCTTCATCTGGGCACCCATACCCGGCATCATGGAGAGCATATCACCGATACCTCCCATGTTTTTGATCTGCGACAGAGAATCCAGCAGATCATCATATCCGAAGGTGGATTTTAAAAGCTTCTGGTTCAGCTCCTTAGCCTTCTCCTCATCAATCTGTTCCTGGGCTTTCTCAATGAGAGTCAGCACATCGCCCATGCCCAGGATCCGGGAAGCCATCCGGTCGGGATAAAACTGCTCCAGATCGGAGAGCTTCTCCCCCATACCAACGAACAGGATCGGCTTGCCGGTCACATCACGGATGGAGAGTGCCGCGCCGCCTCTGGTATCACCGTCCAGCTTTGTCAGAATCACACCATCCAGCTCAATCGCATCATTGAAAGCCTTCGCTACATTGACCGCATCCTGACCGGTCATGGCATCCACTACAAAAACAGTCTGGTCAACTTTGACAGCTGTCTGGATGTTGGCCAGCTCCTGCATCATCTCTTCATCAATATGGAGACGGCCTGCAGTATCCAGGATCACTACGTTGAATCCATTCTTCCCGGCATACTCAACTGCTGCTTTGGAGATATCCACCGGGCTGATCTGATCACCCATGGAGAAGACCTCAACGCCCTGTTTCTCTCCGTTGACCTGCAGCTGTTTGATGGCCGCAGGACGATAAACGTCACAGGCAACCAGAAGCGGCTTCCTGCCCTTGGCCTTAAGCTTGCCGGCCAGCTTCGCAGCTGTAGTTGTCTTACCGGCACCCTGAAGGCCTGCCATCATGATAACCGTGATCTCACTCGGCGGATTCAAAGCCAGCTCTGTTGTCTCACTGCCCATCAGCGAGATCATCTCTTCATTGACGATCTTGATCACCATCTGGCCGGGAGTCAGACTGGTCATGACATCCTGTCCAATCGCCCTCTCCGTAACGGAATTGATGAATTTCTTAACCACGCGGAAGTTAACATCCGCCTCCAGGAGGGCAATCTTGACTTCTTTCATTGCGGATTTAACATCCGCCTCACTCAGTCTGCCCTTACCGCGCAGATTGCGGAATACATTCTGCAGTTTCTCTGATAAACTCTCAAATGCCACGATGCCCCACCTCCTTTACAGCATCTGTATTAAAGCTGCTCCTTCACAGACTTCATCAGCTTCATGATGCAGGCAGCATTTTTTATGGATAAAGCAGTAAAAGAACCGCTTACTGCCTCCTCCTGCCTGCCTGCCTCCAGGATCTCACCTGCAAGGCTGTCTGCATAATCGATCTGCTTTCTCAGTGCGGAAAAACGCTCTACCAGATGCAGTTTTTCCTCATAAGAGAGAAGCTGCCGTCTCACCCGCCGTACAATATCATGTACACCCTGCCGGCTGATACCCCTGTTCTCCGAGATCTCTCCGAGAGACAGATCATTCAGTGCAAAATCCTCGTAGATCTCCCGCTGGTGCTGCGTCAGCAGCTCCCCGTAAAAATCATACAAAAGCGAAGCTTCCAGAATATCTTCCAAAATAGAACACCACCTGTAAAGTATTTTTGCTTTACAGGTGGCATCATATCCTATAATTCCGGATTTGTCAAGAAATACTCTTGTTCTTTTACAGATACCATACAGCGAAATGATCTAGAAGTTTTCTTTCTCTGAATCTGCCTCCCAGATCAGTTCCTCTAAGGTCTGGTACAGGCGATCCGGTTCCACCGGCTTAGAAAGATGAGCATTCATGCCCGCCTGCAGCGAGCGCTGTACGTCCTCATCAAAAGCATTCGCTGTCATTGCTATAATGGGGATGATCTTTGCATCAGACCGATCCAGCGCCCTGATTGCTTCTGTTGCTTCAAGGCCGCCCATTTCCGGCATACGCACGTCCATCAGGATTGCATCGTAGAAACCAACCGGACTCTTTTCAAACATCTCCACAGCGATTTTGCCGTTTTGAGCGTGATCGATCTGGGCCTCGCGCATCAAAATGATCTGCTCCATTATTTCCGCATTGATCATAACATCTTCTGCAAGGAGAATGTGCCTGCCCTTCAGCTCGGCCCGGTTCTTCTCCTTATAAAGGCTCATGTTGTTCTTCCGTGCAATCCGTTCAAACTCGTCGATGACGTTGGATGCAAACAGGGGTTTCGCCAAAAAGCTGTCTACACCGATGTGCAGAGCTTCATCCATGATCTCATCCCAGTTGAAAGAAGTCAGAATAATGACCGTTGTCTCTTTGTCATAGCGCTGGCGTATCTCTTTTGCCACTTCAAGTCCGTCCATTTCAGGCATTTTCCAGTCAAGCAGCACCAGATTGTAGGGCTCATGCTTGGCATGCTGTACCTCCAGCATATCCAGAGCGGTCCTGCCGTCACAGCAGGTATCCGCCTTTATGCCCACTTCATCCAGTACGATCCGCGCATGCTCTGCGGCGATCTCCTCATCATCCACCACCAGAATACGCATGCTGCCCGGATCAATATAGCTCGTGGCAGGTCCCTGATGCTGGCTGTTGGTCAGCGTAACAAATACCGTGAATTCTGTTCCGACACCTTTCTCCGACTCGACGGAAATCGTGCCGTTCATCAGCTCTACGATATTCTTTGTAATTGCCATCCCAAGGCCGGTGCTGCCGTACTTATTACTCCGGCTGCTGTCTTCCTGCGTAAAAGCGTCAAAGATCTTGGGCAGAAACTCCTGATCCATGCCGATTCCTGTATCTTTGATACAGAATTTTAAAGTTGAATGATCGCCGAACACAGCTGTACGTTCTACTGTCATGGTGACGCTGCCTGGTGCATCTGTAAACTTGATCGCATTGGAAAGAATGTTAATAAGCACCTGCTTGAGCTTCATATCGTCGCCGATATAGTAGTCGCTGACGCCTCCGACAACATTGCATGTATAATGGAGCCCTTTTTCACTGCACTGGGACATGACCATCGTATTCAGCTGTTCCAGCATCCCGCTGAAAGAAAACTCCTCTTTACGGATCATGAGCCGCCCGGATTCGATCCGGCTCATATCCAGAATATCATTGATCAGCCCCAGCAGATGCCGGGCACTTCCTCCGATTTTTTCCAGATATTCCCGTGTCTCTTCCGGAATCGATTCATTCCGCAGTGCCAGGCTGTCCAGCCCGATAATAGCATTCATTGGCGTACGGATCTCGTGACTCATGTTGGACAGGAACGCCGTTTTTGCCTTATTAGCTTCTTCTGCTGCTGTAAGAGCCTCGACAAGTGCCTGGTTTTTCGCCATAGCATCGCGCATCTCCGTATCGATGATCGTCAGGCCGAGACCGACTGCATGTACGATATGGTCATCGCGGTTTTCAGCATGACGTACGCCTGCCATCCGGATCATTTCGTAGTATTCCTTACCACCGCGCTGAGCCAGATAACGGTAGGCTATGATCAGATTCGTTGCCAGCGCATCACGCACATGATCCGGATCAATAAACTTCAGGAAATCCTCTCTGTAGCTTTCCGCAACCGCGTGATTTGCATACCAGGAAAAACGCTCAAAATACTGGAAATGAATCCCCTCCGGTGTCTGCTCCTGATCGGTCGGGTCTGCTCTGTAGCAAACAGCATCATTATGGTCCAGATCAACATGATAGACACATCGATAGTCCGAAGCCAATGCTGTAATCATCTTATCCTGCTGCTCACGGCGCTTTTGCTGCTCCAGCACCTCTTCCTGCAGGGCAATCCGTTCTTCCAGCTCCTGCTGCTTGTTTCGCTGGCTTTCTGCGAGTTCCGCGTTTGCTTTCTCGAGTTCGATCCGGGCAGTTTCCTTATGCTGGATCTCACGTATCGACCGTTTTCTATCCCGGGCAAGAAGCAGTATGATGAGAGCTGCAATACCGAGGATGATGCTCCCGAATACTCCCATATGATCCCGCAGCACATCCACAAAATCATAGGAAGACAGGCCGCCTGTATAACGGTAGGAAATGTTCTGCGCATATTCATTGCCCAGGACATTGATTCCCCGGTTAAGAAGTTTGAGCAGCCCTTCATTGCCGATCTCCACGCCAAAACAGCGGTCATCATTATAGCTTGACTGACGAAGCGAAAGCCCCTCATAC
>CADBQK010000200.1 GCA_902796775.1 uncultured Lachnospiraceae bacterium | reverse complement strand
CGGTGTTGCCCATTTTGAGGATAAAGAGAATGGGCTTCCACAAATCAAGATGATTTCCTGTGCGCCGGCACTCGAAGACTTTACGCAAATCAAAGTATTTGAGGATCGTCTCGCAAAACTGGCTTGGCCAAAGAACACAAGCAATATCGAAGAATGGCGCCAGGCCTGGTCAAGTGCCTTTACTACAGCATATCGCCAGACAATTCAGGACTCTTCAACGTTAACAATTCAGCTGGCCGCCGAGGCTCAGAACATTCGCAACTGCATTCTCGATATATTAAATGTTGAATCACAGAACGGATACGTTCATCTGCTTTTCGAGAAATTTCGTGATACCTTGATTCATGATATGACAGAACAGCAGTTTGCAGATATGTATGCCCAGACTGTGGTTTATGGTCTGTTTTCTGCTCGTTGTATGGATCCTACGCAAGACGATTTTAGTGCCGAAGAGGCTGTAGAATGTATTCCAAATACTAATCCATTTCTTAAAAACTTGATGAAAGAATGCTTGGGGTCTCAGAATATCAGTAGGCTCTCATTCGATGAACTAGACATTGGTAATGTAGTTGACCTCTTGATGCATACCAAAACAGATGCTATTATTGCTGATTTTAACCGTCAAACTGGAGGTGGTCGTGAGGACCCTGTTATCCATTTCTATGAAGAGTTTTTGACTGCATATGACAAAATGCAAAAAGTGCAGAGAGGCGTCTACTATACGCCTCAACCTGTCGTGAACTTCATAGTCCGTGCGGTAGATACGATAATAAAGGATAGTTTCAACTTAGAGGACGGTCTAGCTTCTACAGCAACAAAAACAATTAGGATTATGCGTCAAAGCAAGCGCAAAGTTGGCTTCTATTACACGCAGGTTGAAGATACTAAAGAAGTCCCGGCAATTCAAGTGCTTGATCCCGCAACTGGTACAGGTACATTTATCAGGCAGGTTATTCTTCAGATATATGATAACTTCAAGAAGAAGAATAAAGCTCTTTCAGATGAGGATTTAAGAAAAGCTTGGAATCTTTACGTTCCTGAAAACCTATTGCCCAGGATTAATGCTTTCGAGTTGATGATGGCTCCATATGCTGTTGCACATATGAAACTCGCAATGGTGCTCCGGGATACTGGATATGATTTCGGCGGTCAGGGGCGACTTAACGTATACCTCACTTATTCACTTGAAGAAGCAGGGAACTCTGATGGGCAATTGACATTATGGTCAGACCCTTTAGCAACAGAATCGATAGCTGCGAATGTAGTAAAAAAGAACACGGGTATTAATGTAGTGCTGGGCAATCCTCCATATAATGTTAGTTCGAATAATCGAAACGAGTGGATTTATCAATTGATATCGGACTACAAGCAGGGGCTCACAGAACGAAAGCTTAACCTTGATGATGATTACATCAAGTTTCTAAAGTATGCACAGATAACCGTAGAAACAGCTAAAGAAGGTATTGTTGCATATATTACGAATAATTCTTATATCGATGGCGTTTCCCACAGGAGAATTCGTGAAAGCTTAATGGAAACCTTTGACCAAATTTACGTTCTGGACCTGCATGGAAATGTAATGAAACAGGAAAAATGCCCAGACGGAGGAAAGGATGAAAACGTCTTTGATATCCAGCAAGGGGTAAGCATTGTTCTGATGGTTAAGCGCCAAGGTTTGCCACGATTCGTAAAATATTATAGCTTAATGGGGGACCGTAACAAGAAATATGCTTTTTTAAATTCCAATGGGATCAAATCAATTCACTGGGAAGAATTAACTCCTGTAAAACCTGAACTCCTCTTTATTCCATACAAAGCGGAACTTAAAGCTGATTATGAACAGGGCTTTAAGGTCTCTGAACTATTTAGGCTTTATAATTCTGGTATTCAAACCAAGTGTGACGAAATCTCTGTTCAACGCACAAAAGAGCGTTTAGAATCCGTTCTTTCATTGTTCAGAGAGAGAAGCGTTGCGGAGATTAAACAGGTATATCCGGGTAAGAATGATGGACGAGATTGGACATTCGCTTTTGCAAAAAAAGATGTTATGAACACTGAAGCGGTTATCACACCGTATTATTATCGGCCCTTTGATGTTCGGTACATCAGATATAGTGGTCAAACAAAGGGGTTGATAGCATATCCCAGGCGGGAAACAATGAATTGTATGGTGGGGAAAAACAATATTGCGCTTTGTATGATGAAGCAATTTTTCCAAGACGTTACATACAATCATGTGTTCGTAACGAATCTCCCGATTGATGAGCGTATGCTTTATAGTAACCGTGGAGGGACATATATTTTCCCCTTATACCAGTACTCAGAAATAACAGGTGAAAGATATTATAATTTGGATTCCACTATCCTTAATCAACTGGAAAGTCGTTTAGGCTTGAAGATATCGCTCACAGAAGGGGATGGTTTCTTTACGGGAGAGAGTCTGATCAGATATATTTATGCAGTTCTCCACTCAAAGAAATATCGCACTAAATATAATGATCAATTAAAATACGATTTTCCGACAATCCCTTATCCGGTTGATAAGCCATATTTCTTTAAAATGGCAGAGCTTGGAGGTGCTCTTTTCAATCTTCACTTACCAGATAACTACTATAGATCGGACGATGAGGTGATTTTTGAAGAATTAGTCAGTTATAAATTCCAGGGCGACAAGGTTATACTCAATGGATCGCTTGTGATTGATGGATTTGAAGGCTTTTCTGAGCGGTCACTTGGAGGTTATAGGCCTGCCGACAAGTGGCTTAAGGATCACAAAGGTGAGGTCTTTACCCGTAGTGATTTAGATGTATATAAAAGAATTGTATCAGCAATTGCTGAAACGGACTCTATCATGGATAAGATTGATGAAATCATTATCGTTTAATCATAGTTGTGGCTGCTTCAAAGAAAGGCAAGAAAACCAATGATAATTGAGAAGGACCAAAAACTACTTGTGCTCCGTATTGGAGAATACAAGAATTATAACTTCGTGAAAGAGCACAACAGTATTATTCAGGAGCGCGGCCTTGTTTGGATGCTGAAGCTCGGGAAAACGATCCCTCAAAATGCATTAGATGGTACCATTGGTAAAAATGGTGTAGTTATATTACGCGAGCCAAAACGTGCTGGCGGGGGGTTGCTCCTGTGTAAATGCATAGAATATAGGAATGATGACTTACTTCCCAGCTCCTTATTCCCCATGTATTACAAAGAAATGCTTTCGGAGTACTATTGGCTTTCATCTTTCGGAACATGGCTTTGCTTAACATCCATAGTACCTTTGGGCGAGAAGTATTATGATTCATTGCTTTTAGCCAAAAACGATAAACCACTTTCACAAGTGTTAAGTGAGACAAGGACAAGTTTTATGTACGTAAGAAACACGGCTGAAATCCTCGTAAGCAGATAACAATTACATATTTGATCAGACTAAAGGCTCTCGACTTTGTACAGTCGAGAGCCTTTCTTTTGACCAAATACAGGAAGGAGGAGATCACAGTACACGTAAAACAGACGATAGATGAGCAGAGGATTAATCACGATTGATTAGAAGAAGCGTAGATTATGGAAAAAACACGACGAGGAGGAAAGAATGAAACTAGTAATTACAGAGAAGCCTAGTGTAGCCCATTCTCTGGCCAGAGTTATTGGTGCAGACAAACGCCAAGACGGTTACTTGGAAGGCAGCGGTTACCTTGTCAGCTGGTGTATCGGCCATCTGGTAGAGCTTTCTGCGCCAGAGCGTTATGATGAACGCTTTGTCAAATGGCGGCTTGAAGATCTGCCGATCCTACCGGAACGCTGGCTGTACGAGGTTTCTGACGGGACGAAAAGGCAGTATCAAATCCTGAAGAAGCTGATGGAGCGGTCCGATGTCG
>CADBQK010000199.1 GCA_902796775.1 uncultured Lachnospiraceae bacterium | reverse complement strand
CGATCAGCCGCATCCGGTTCTGGCTTCCGTAGATCAATACACTCGTACAGACTTTATCGATGACCCGTGCGATCCCGGAACTGTACTGCGAATTTGCAAGCGCCTGTTTCTCCAGCGCCGCGATATAGGCGCGGGCAGAAATGATCAGAAGGGCGTAGATCGGTATCAGCAGTGCAAAGACTTCATTGGGAAACCATATCCTATTCCCACATGAAGCCTGTGAAATATCCACCCCAAACAGATCCAGGAGTGTTTCATTTCTGTATTGAATCTTCTATGTGCTTGGCCGTCAGCGAACATAACCGAACAGACTTATTTTACCGGTTTCCTTTAAAATTTCCGATTCTGGTAAAATATAAGATCAGAATGCAAAGAGATCTTCCATGGTTACGCTCTGGGTAAAAATTCCGCTGTATTCATTTTGTTTCAGTCCGTACGTTGAAATCAATGTCTGATAGACTGATGATTTTGATGAGATCATGTTTACCAACAATTCCTGCCGGCCTAAAAGATCCTGATAATACTGTTTATCAACCACAAAAGCATTGCTGTAATATTTGATCTCGCAGGCATTGACAACATGATCATCGCGCTCGATCAGCAGATCGATCTGCGTATTTCTGTCGTCTCCATGTACGATCCAAGCAGACTGTGATGATCGAACGCCGCCTATACCAAGAGCGGCTTTGATTTGAGGGACATGACAGAAGCAGACATTTTCGAAGGCAAACCCTCTCCAGGTAATAATCGGCTGGGACGCCTGATTATGCGTCCAGAAATGCTCATCTGTCTTCTGCATTCCTGAAACAAAGTGGAGATAGAACAGGCAGAACGGATCAATGAGTCTGTATCGGGTCTCTCTCTTTCCTTTTCCAAAAGGCACATATTTCTCAATGAAGTCGCTGGCTTCAAGTGCTTTCAGACCGGCTGTCAACGCACCGCCGGTTGGTAATCCATTAAATGCACTGAGTTCCTTTCTGGTATATCCGCTTTTTCGTGTATACAGAACATTGACGATTGCTTTCATCGATTCCGGATTTCCAAATACAGAAGCGAAAAGCCGGTCATATTCATCGCTGAATCGGGCCCTCTTCTCAAAGAAAAGTCTGTCAATATTCTGGGCAAGACTCAACCGCTCATCCAATGCATCCAGATAATAAGGAATGCCGCCGAAGATCATATAACTCTGAACAATGTCGTATCTTGAAAAGCGGACATGGTTTTCTTCAAAAAACTGTTCGCATTCCCGCAGTGTGAACGGAGACAGTCTGATCTCGCAGGTTACCCTGCCATACAGTCCGCCATGATTATTGATAAGATGATTCTGAATCCACGAACTGGCACTCCCACATATGATAAACATCAGGTTCTTTCTGTGACATCCCCAGTTATTCCAGAAGCCTTCCAGTGCAGTAATAAAGCCGGATCGGGGAGTATCCATCCATGGCATCTCATCCAGAAATACAACCTGTCTTGATCCATCATCTTTTTCTTTCAGGAGCTGTTCAAGAAGATAAAAAGCTTCCAGCCAGCTTTTCGGAACCTTCTCCTCTTTCAGCCCGTAATCTTTAAGAGAATGATAAAAGTGCAGCAGCTGGGCTGTCATTGCGCCTTGTGGTTTCTTTTCTGCCGGAGACAGCCCAGCGTGCTGAAAGGTAAACTCTCCATTAAAAGTATCGCTGATCAATGTCAACTGATTCATTCAAAATCCAGCTTGAACAATCGGTTTTCTTTAAACAAACAAAGACAGTCGTGCAATTATGCTTCTTGAAGCAAATAAATATCAGAAAAGCATTGCAAAAAAGCCCACCGGACCACAAAACGAAAAACCGACCCACCTGTCAGCCTGTCCAAAAATCCAGCAAATACAAGGGATTCAGGAACTTTTTCGCCCTGAGGCGAGATCCTTCGAATCCCTTCATCTCCATTTTTTATTGTTTTCAAAAGTTCTGGAAGCTGCATAAATGCTGAGAAAAGTGAATTTCGTGATGGTCCGGTATTTGCTTCAGGGGGTCCGTTTTTGGGCAAAAAGTGGATCGGTCAAAATGCCTTCAAAGCCATTTAATCATAAAACGGATGATTTCGGTCGGCAGTAAAGCCGCCGAAATCATCCGTTTTCCTAATACTTTCTACGATTAGGCTTTGTGAGCCTTATTAATTCCACAAATAGTTGTCCTTCTGGTGTCACTCCCACACTAAGAAACCTGCGATCGGCTCGCTGTACTTTTCATCGGGGCAGGGTAGGTAGCGATCTCCGTCGTATTCGTCGAAGAAATCCGCCGGGGCTTCGTACACTTCGCCGGTTTCGGAATCAATCACGCGTTCATAGCCCATTTCCGCATCGCGGCGCCTCTGTGATTCGCGGTCGTAAGCCGCCTGTTGATTTTCCCAAGCTTCAATTATGATATCCGTTATATCAGAGCAGATCTGCGAAATTTCCTGCATCACAGCGCCCTGAAATTCCACTTCTTTTTTATACTCTGCCTTAAAGGTATCCGTAAATTCGATCGATCCCATCACCTTGTCAAGAACGCCGATCCAGTTCGGAAGTTCTCCGTCTGGTGCGGTCATGAAAACCGTACTGTATACAATCAGGCCCGTCACAAAATACAGCGAGACCGGTACGATGTTGCAGTAGTAGATACCGTCAACCTTCTCGCCCTTCTCATTTACGCAGGTTGCGCGAACCATCTCTCCGCCCGCAGCGTCGACGCCGAAGGAGGTTATTACGTTGAAATCTGCGATTTCAGGAGCGGTGAAATATTCACTGTTAGAGGTCCGTAACACTTTGCTGAAGATCTGGTAGAAGCCTGCAGTCGTCTGCGGATCGATCCAGCCTGCGAGTTCGGTGTTCGGATAGTAGGTTTTATAAAAATTATACTCTTCCTCGGAACTTAAATATCCTTCCGTCTTCATGTTGAAAAAGATGCGGTAGTTCGGATTTTCCGGATTAAAAATCGTGAAGGTGTAATGGACATAGTCGGAATATGTGCAGACTTCCACCACCCAGCCCTTTGGGATATATGCGGTAAAGAGGCCGTTGTCGTAGTATTCATATTCAACGCTCGCATTGTCGGAAGGGACCACGCGGAAATCTGCATTCTTCTGCGGTTCTTCGGTTGTAGGCTCGGTCTCAGTTTCTGTTTCGGTCTCCGTTTCAGTCTCCGGGACATCTGCAGTTGTCTCCTCGGTGGTCGGTTCCTCGGTCGGCTCGGCTTCCGTCGTACCATCATCCGCAACTGCGGCAGTATCTCCTTCTTCGTAGCCGCCGGCTTCCGCAATTTCCTGCGCGAGACTCCAAAAAGAGCCGAAATTCTCAAGCTCGTAAATTTCTTCCGCCTTCAGTTCGAGGTTTGTCCTGTTCAGGCTGATTACGGTCTGGGTTCCGTCCTCCCAGACAAAAACCACGGAATTGTAGTTGTCGGTCACAAAGATGTCCGTCCGTTCGCCGACCCGGATCTCCTTAAAGAGGGAGACGAGCTGGCGGATCAGGGAAGCATCAGAAGTCTCGCCGATGGTCTGATTTCCTTCATCATCCAGCGCGACAATGATCTTTTCGGGCAGTTCATTCTCTATATTGTTAATGTGTTTGTCGGGATGTTCTTTATAGAGCCGGTTCCCCTCTTTCAGGCTGCCCTCTTTCTGAGATTTGGTTTCCGGCTCATATTTGCCGGTATTTTTATCTGTACAGGCTGTAAGCGTTCCAAGAAGGAGGCTCAGGCAAAGGACTGCGGCTAAGATTTTTCGAATGGTCTTTTTCATTTGATTGCTCTCCTGTGTTGTCTTCTGTTTTCAACAATACCGACTGCTTTGTCTATACTGACAACATCATACAATACGGGGTTGCAGTTTGCAAGTAAAAGCTTACATTCTCAATGGATTCCGAAAATAGTCAGTACCAAAAGAAACGAAGGAGTCGTCCGATATGTGGGCCAGCTCCATTTTGTGGACCACTGCGGTCAGTCCCTTCGTCTCAGAAATATTGGAGACACAGGAAATATCATTACTCTGCAGAGGCATATTTTCTGATCAGGCCAGTAATCCCCTCTGGTATTCCCGGATCACACGGTATACCGTCATCATACATCAGGTCCTGCTGAACGATATCATTAATACAGTGCT
>CADBQK010000198.1 GCA_902796775.1 uncultured Lachnospiraceae bacterium | reverse complement strand
CGTCATCGTCATCGTACCGGGCAGATGCCCGGCCGCAAACAGGATCGCCGCGAGAAGGTTCGCGATCATATACACCTGAACGGGAATCTCTTTTTTGTTCTTATGAAAAATCCCGGAAAGAATCAATACGCACAGAGACATGAAGAACAGTCTCATCATCACTTCTTCGATGATTCCACCGACCAGCAGACCGCCTGCAATCTTATAGATGGTCGGTGCCGTCGTATATTGATCCCTGACCCACGCATTCAGCGGGCCAAAGATCAGCTTATCTCCCGGGAACAAGCACAAAGCGGCGATTACGGTGATGATCGAGGTGATCAGAACAGCCTTTCTCTCGAGCCGAAATGCTTTCCACAAATGGACTTTCTCAGAAAATACGATTCCGATCGCAGCCAGCACCACGCCGAGCAGGATTCCGTATTGGATCATGGTAGATATCGCAACAATTTCCCTCGTGACATTTTGCTCCCGCATCAATGCCAGCGTTTCTTCCGACAATGTACCATAGCTATAGATCCCGATACAGTACCCGCCGATCAATCCACTGATCAGGACGAACAACAGAAATTTCCAATTAGCTTCAAAATACTTTTTCATAGTGCTCCTCTGCAGGTTTGAAACAATTGATCTCTCTGACAAATCCCGATTTTCCTCTCTATCAGCATCATATCATGACCCATAAGTTTTTTCTCCAAATTATTCTGGCCGCATTGCAATCTTTTCTCCCTAATTACCTCTGTACAGCTGTTGATATGTATGTGTCGGTATGCAAATATACGCTACGCCCTTGCTCGCAGTATTCAAATATACATAATTCATTCGCTGCAATGAAGCACATACCAGGGCGGGAGGGAGGTGAAGAGATATGAGAAGAGACAGCCCACTGAACGTCGCTTTCTACGATGTCATAAAGGCAGATGCAGATACATTCTTTTCTTCAAAGCTGATCCATCAGAGCAACCGAGAGACGGCAAGGATGCAGCCGGGATGGAACTATGCAGGCACATACATTGACAAGCGCCCAAAGCGGGATGAGTACCAGAGGCTTGTGGAGAAGTCCGCTTCTCTGGATCTGGTGGTTGCCAGCAGTTACAGGAAGTTCGGTTACACAATCGCGCTTGCCATGGACAGGGTCAGAAAATTCAAATGCCCAGTATTTTTCCGTGACCCTATGGTCAGGACAGACATGCCGGAGTGGGACGATTATGTGGCTTTATTGAAAGCGTAAAGAAAGAGGGGATTATGAACACAACAGAAAAGACCCGTGTCGCAGTATACCGACGGGTTTCCAGAGACCAGAAATCATATGCGAGCCTGATCGGCGTGGATGAGAGGAGGATTAATTCAGAAAGCTCAAAGCTTTATGTCGGATCTTACATCGACCAGGATGGCTGCCGCAGTGCGTTCAAAAGGCTGATGGTCGTTGCAGGCGAAGGGGACATAGACAGGATTGAAACGAGATCTATAGCAGACTTCTCCAACAACATCGGTGAGCTGCTCGCAACAGTATGTAAGCTAAGGTGCCTCAGGCATCCGGTAGCGATTCACTTTGAGGAAGAAGACGTAACTACAGGAACAGATGATTGGGAGCATTGCGTCTGCTTCCTGATGGGCTGCCTGAAATCGATGTACAGGAAACCGCAGATCATCTGCTCCGGAAGGAGGCTGAGGATCGGATGAAAAGAAAGGGAACCATATGCAGGACCTGAGAAGAATAGCAGCAAGAAGGGCGTCACGCCCTAAAACCAAACCTATAGGATCCAGCTTTGAAACGGAACACCAGAGGGCGAAGAAAGCCGTTGTAAAACAGATCGAAGAACTGAGCGGAAGTGATATCCACCTGATCGCTGCAACCACCGAGGATGAAAACGGGCAGAAAAAGATCCTGCGGGTAGCGTCCTATTGCCGTGTTTCCACGGATGATGTCGATCAGGCAGTTTCGATCGCACTCCAGATCAAAGAGTACAAGGAGAAAATCAAGTCAAACCCGAACTGGAAATATGTCGGCACCTATGTGGATGACGGCTT
>CADBQK010000197.1 GCA_902796775.1 uncultured Lachnospiraceae bacterium | reverse complement strand
AGAGCAACCAGATATGCAAAACCGCACTGATATCCAATCGCAAACCAGGTCCACTTCGCATTGTTCATCTCACGTTTAATTGCACCGATTGCTGCGAAGCAGGGGGCGCAGAGAAGATTGAATACCAGGAATGAAAATCCGGTAACGCTTGTAAATGCAGCTGACAGTGCCTGCCATGCTGTCATCTCCCCGCTTCCGTAAAGGATACCCATCGTTCCGACGATATTTTCCTTTGCGACCAGACCGGTAATAGAAGCCACGGCAGCCTGCCAGTTGCCCCAGCCAAGCGGTGTAAAGATCCAGGCAATCGCCCCGCCGATCTTTGCGAGGATTGAAAGATGGAGTTCCTCTTCAGAGAGCATACGAAAACCATCTGCAGTGAATCCATAAAAGCTTGTAAACCAGACGATGATCGTGGAAAGAAGGATGATCGTTCCTGCCTTCTTGATGAATGACCAGCCGCGCTCCCACATGGAACGGAGGACATTCCCCAGTGTCGGCCAGTGGTATGCAGGCAGCTCCATTACGAAGGGTGCAGGATTACCGGCAAACATCCTTGTCTTTTTCAGCATGATACCGGAGATAACGATTGCTGCCATACCGATGAAATATGCCGAAGTCGACACCCAGGCAGACCCGCCGAAAATTGCGCCGGCAATCATAGCGATAAAGGGAACCTTTGCTCCGCAGGGAATAAAGGTGGTCGTCATGATGGTCATACGACGGTCACGTTCGTTTTCGATGGTTCTGCTGGCCATGATGCCCGGCACTCCGCATCCCACCCCGATCAGCATCGGGATAAAGGATTTGCCGGAGAGACCAAACTTACGGAATACCCTGTCCAGTACAAAAGCAATACGTGCCATGTAGCCGCAGGCTTCCAGAAAAGCAAGCATGAAGAACAGTACCAGCATCTGTGGAACAAAGCCGAGTACTGCGCCGACACCTGCTACAATACCGTCAAGGATCAGGCCCTTTAGCCAGTCTGCCGCATGGATTGCATCCAGAGCACTCTCTACGATAGCAGGGATACCCGGAACCCACGTGCCGTACGCTGCAGGATCAGGTTCCTCCCCAATCTCTTCCAGAGTCTTTACCGCTTCCTCATAATCTGCAAGACTTGCGGTCTCCTCAGACTGTTCCAGTGTTTCTTCATCTTCGACATAATAAATGAAATCGCCAGCCGGCGCGCTGCCGTTTTCTTCCACATAGGCGTCATACCCGTCTACGATAGCAGATGCACCCGCATATCGTTCGGAAATGTCCGCATAACCGCCATCCTGTCCGAACAGATGGAAGCCGTCTCCGAAAATACAGTCATTTGTAAAGTCAGTCGCAGGGGCACCAACACCGACCATGGCAATCCAGTATACTGCAAACATGATCAGAGCAAAAATCGGGAGGCCGAGCCAGCGGTTGGTAACAACTTTATCAATTTTATCTGAAGTCGTCAGGCTCCCGGCTTTTTTCTTCTGATAGCAGGACTTGATCACCTCTGCAATGTAAGTGTAGCGCTCATTGGTGATGATACTTTCTGCATCATCATCCAGTTCGCTTTCAGCAGCCTGGATGTCCTTTTCAATATGCGCAAGTGTTTCCTGCGGGATATTCATCTGACCCAGAACCTTGTCATCCCGTTCGAATACTTTTATGGCATACCATCTCTGCTGTTCTTCCGGCAGATTATGCACACAGGCTTCCTCGATATGGGCAATAGCATGCTCAACAGGCCCGGAAAATGTATGCATCGGCACGGTCTTTGTACCCTTTGCAGCCTCAATGGCGGCTTGTGCCGCTTCTTCTACACCGGTACCCTTCAGAGCTGATATAGCCACCACCTTACAGCCAAGCTGCCCGGACAGCTTCTCCAGATTGATCTGGTCACCGTTCTTGTTGACAATATCGATCATATTGACCGCAAGAACAACAGGGATCCCCAGTTCAGTCAGCTGGGTTGTCAGATACAGATTTCTTTCCAGATTTGTGCCGTCAATAATATTCAGGATTGCATCAGGGCGCTCCCCGATCAGGTAGTTTCTCGCAACCACTTCCTCCAGAGTATAAGGCGACAGGGAATAAATGCCGGGAAGATCGGTAATTGTAACATCTTCATGCTTTTTCAGCTTACCTTCCTTCTTTTCGACCGTTACACCCGGCCAGTTGCCGACAAACTGATTAGATCCGGTCAAAGCATTAAACAGCGTAGTCTTCCCGCTGTTGGGATTGCCTGCAAGAGCAATGCGTATACTCATAATCTTCGGTTTCCTCTCTTTCTTCAGGTTATATATCTGTTCAGCATCCCGAGTACCAGAAACAGGTGCTGATCAGTTACAATCAATCATATGAAGCTGCCTGTTATGATCCTGGTCCTGCCTTTAATAATTAGGTCGCCCTAACTATTGGGGAAAAATAAAAACGGGACCTTCCCCCGGATTCTTTATTCGACCTCAATCATCTGGGCATCTTCTTTTCGGATCGACAGCTCGTAATTCCTCACTGTAACTTCGATTGGATCTCCCAGCGGGGCGACCTTTCTAACATAAACAGGAGTGTTCTTCGTAATTCCCATATCCATAATACGACGTTTGACCGCACCTTCCCCATGGAGCTTGACCACAGTAACAGTCTCTCCGATTTTGACATCTCTGAGTGTCTTCACTGAAATATCCTCCTTTGTGTTATACCAGAATCTTTCTTGCCAGTTCACTGCTGACAGCGACACGGCTATCCTTAACCTTTACGATCAGATTTCCGGCTAATGTGCTTACCACACTAACCTCCCCTCCAATGCTGAATCCCAGGTCACCCAAATGCTTCCTGACCTCGGGACTGCCGCCGATCTTCCTGATAATCTGGGGTTGGCCGACCTCTGCATAATTTAGAGGCATCATGTATCTCCCTCCATCTAGTATTTTGATTAGTAATTACTAACCATGCCCTCTAAAAAACAGGTTAGGAAAATCTAACCAAGCCCTATTATAGTTAGGAATATCTTACTTGTCAAGAATTATTTTTATTTCTTTACTATTTCGAATATTCTGTCTTCAAGGAGAACAAATCGCACTGCTGCCATGTGCCGATGTCAGATTTGTCAGGCTGCATGCTCCTTTAAGATATCCACCAGCGAGTTCATGGAGCTGGTATGGGAGCGTACTACTTTGGTTTTCTCACTTATATTGGTAAGCGCACATCCTACCATCTTATGAGAAATCGTATGGGTAAATATAATCATAAGATCCGGCTTTCCAATCCGGCTTTTCATATCTGCGCATGGTTTGCAGAACACTTTTGCTTTACATCCAAATTTACGGCAGACATTGGAATACTGCCGCTCCATACATTCATTACCCCCAAGGATTACAACACTCATAAAATACTCCTTCCTTCTGCATATAAATCAATTATCTTCTTTATTATTGTCCGGTAAAACTGTGCCGATTATTAGCTATCACTAACTAACATCCGTTTTATACACCGCCGTATTGGTTTGCGGCGGTTAGCTATATCTAATATCATATATGTTTCCTTCTAATCTGTCAAGTTCTTTTCTTCATAAAAATTCCCTTACGATTCTGATCTGATATGTTCACTGTAACATATGATCTGCAGCATTTATTATATTAGTGCTCTCTCTCCGTTATTGCTAAAAAAAGACTTACCGTCTCTGCCGGCAAGCCTTTTTCCAGTGAAAAATCTATTCTTCTTCTTTCCTCTTTTTTCTTTTCTTTGACTTCTTCGGTATAGACGGTCTGACGGGCAGATCCGTTATATTGTGCTTTGCCAGCCCCGCATGGACACATCTGCGGATCAGATCATAGATGACGGCAAAGATCGGCACTCCGACTATGATACCTGCAATACCCATTATTCCGCCGAACAGGGTGATCGCAAACAAAACCCAGAAACCTGAGAGCCCAACACCCTCGGAAAGGCATCGAGGTCCAAGGTAGTTGCCGTCAAACTGCTGCAGCAGAATGATGAAGATACAGAATATGATACATATTGTCGGGCCATCCATCAAAGTCAGCAGTGCACAGGGAATCCCTCCTATATACGGCCCAAAGAAAGGAATGATATTGGTCACTCCGATGACCACAGAAATCAGCAGAATATTACTCATTCCCATCGTAAAACGCATGATCAGGCAGAATATAAAACAGATCACTCCCACGATGGCGCTGTCCAGGATCTTTCCGGCAAAAAACCCGTCAAACGTTTTGTCGATGAAAATGATTTCATCCATAAGCCAGTCACCGTTTCTCCTGCTGAAGATGGAATAGATGAGCATCTTCCCCTGCTTTGCGAATGTATCCTTTCCCAACAGCACATAAATACAGATAATGATACCGATCAGCACATTATACAGCAGGCCCAGGATCCCTGCAAGGGTCGACACTACACCGTTTACTGTCTTTGTGAGATTTGAAAATATATTATTCTTCAGCCAGGGAATCGCATTCTTCTCCAGTGTCTCAAGTGCTGAGACGATCGAACCCGGGAGACCGGTTCCCTCCGGATCCAGCTTTCTCAAATACGCAATCAGATCATTTATAACCCCGGGAAGCTGATTTGCGATAGATACCAGGCTGTTCGCCAATGCAGGTATAACGAGTATCAGCAGAACCACGATCAGTACAATCGCGATTGCAAGTACAATAATAACGGACAGCACTTTTGCCAGCCCTCTCCTCTTTTCTGACAAAAGTCTGATCATATGTCTCTCAAAAAAGTTATATGGTCTTTTCAGGAGATAGGCTATCACTCCTCCATAGACAAAAGGGGTCAGAATATCGATAGTTTTGGCAATCGCAGAATTAAGGAAACTGAACCGGAAAATCAAAAAGAATACACAAATAGACAGAGATATTGCTATAAAAGCCGGAAACATCTTGCGAAATGTATCTCTAAGGAACTCTCTCATTTTCTTGTCCTCCTGGCAGAATTTCATGCTGTTTATATTCATTATATTTCTGCCTGAATACACTGTCAAGAAGAGGATAAAAGCACGATATCGATAGCGTCTGATCTATCCCTGCAATTGCAGGAATCCGGTGTCAGAAAGAGGCTCTTTTTTATGAATTCAATTAGAACGGTCCGATATGTTGGACATTGAATAATCGCATCAGAAATGCTATTATGATTTTACAGAAAAATGACTCATTTAAATAGAGTCACCATATGTCAGACCAGATCAGTGAAAAGGAGGATTTACATGAGTCAGGAAACAACACTGGAAGGCAGGGCTGATGTCCGGAACGGTAAAAAACGTCTGATATTCGTGCTGATTGCCATAGTCCTCGAGGCTGCGCTTACTGTTTGTTTATTTATCACGTGGCTGGGAAAATACTCAGGAATCATCTCGGTTATTTACCATGTTGCTGCTTTAATCATTGTCCTGGTTCTGGTCAGTCAGGAAAAAAGCAGTTCGATCAAGATGCCATGGATCATGCTGATTATGACATTCCCGGTGCTGGGCGTCACAATGTATCTGCTTATTGGACTGAACGGAACCACCAGACATATGAGAAAACGATTCGAAGAAGCTGACAAGCTGCTTTTCCCTTTCCTGAAAGACGATTCTGAAGCCGCCCGGAATCTGCACGAGTGGAACCGTGGTGTATCCAATATTTCCTCGTATATCAAGCGATATGCCGGATATCCTGTCTACAATAATACAGATGTCCGGTTTTACGACGATGCTTCAGACGGACTTGCAGCCCAGAAGGAAGAACTGAAAAAGGCAGAAAAGTTCATTTTTATGGAATATCATGCAATTGAAGACGCTGAGAGCTGGCATGGTATCCAGGAAATTCTGGAAGAAAAGGTAAAAGAGGGGGTCGAAGTCCGTGTGTTTTATGACGATATGGGCAGTATCGGATTCATAACAACTGATTTTATCAAACGACTTGAAAGCGTTGGCATTGCCTGCCGCGTCTTTAACCCGTTTGTGCCGTTAATGAGTCTGTTCCTCAACAACCGTGATCACCGCAAGATCACAGTCATTGACGGACGCGTAGGATTCACCGGAGGCTATAATCTTGCAAATGAATACTTCAATCTGACGCATCCATTCGGACAGTGGAAAGACACAGGCGTCCGGCTTGAAGGAGATGCAGTTCCCTCCCTGACCCTGGCGTTTCTTGAAATGTGGAATGCCGCAAATGATAAAGATCACAATGACACAGACTTTGAAAAGTATTTCCCGGAAATTCCTTATACATCAAAGGAGAAGGGATTTGTCCAGCCATATGCGGACAGCCCGACAGATACTCTCCTTATAGGCGAGGATGTATATGCCAGTATAATAGAAGGCGCATCTGACTACGTTTACATCATGACTCCCTATCTGATCATTACAGATGAGATGACGCATACAATCAGCCTGGCGGCGAAACGCGGTGTGGATGTCCGGATCATCACACCCGGAATTCCTGATAAAAAGCTAGTCTATTCTATCACGCGTTCTTTCTATAAAAACCTGGTGAAAAACGGTGTACGGATCTTTGAATATACGCCGGGCTTCTGTCATGCCAAGCAGGTTGTATCGGACGACGTAATCGCCACCTGCGGTACGATCAATTTCGATTACCGAAGCCTTTATCATCATTTTGAGAATGGCTGCATGATGGCCAATATGAAAGCTGTGTCAGATATCAAGGCAGATTTTGAACGTATCTTCCCGATCTGCCGCGAAGTAACGCAGCAGTACCGGGATGATAAATCAAAGGGCAGAAGTCTTCTGCAGCTGATCCTGAGATTGATCGCGCCTCTGCTGTAATACAGCCCTGATAAACCTGAAAAGCGGACAGCTCTGAGCTGTCCGCTTTTCAGGTACTGTCTTCATGAAACCAATCATTTTTTATAAAGCATCACATCAGTTCAAGCCTCATAAAGACTGTTTCCTGATATCCGGTCATCCGTGACCGAAAGCCCATTGGATTTCTGCCGAATTCAATAAACCCTGCTTTCTGGTATAGAGCAATCGCCCTCTCGTTTTCCGCTACGACAGTCAGCTCAAGCTGCTTATATCCGGCAGTTCGGGCACACTCAATGCAGGCATCCAGCAGCGCACTGCCAATGCCGAGTCCCCAGTATTCTTTTAAAACACCTATACCAAATTCAGCTCTGTGCTTAACCTTATCCTTTTTCCCAACAGCTTCTATTCCGGCAGTCCCGACGACTTTTCCGTCTATTACTGCTATAACTTCTATCTCATCTGTGCTATTCGTTTTTTCTTCGAGAAACTGCGCTTCCTGTTCCGGATCATAGCTGTTCTCATCCGGATATGACAATAAATAATCTGTTTCTAAATGTGTCAGATTAAAGGTTTCAAAAACAGCTCTCCCATCACTCGCATCACCGTTTCTTATCAATACTTCCTGCCCATTTCTTAAAACAAACTTATGACTATACTTCATGGATGCCCCCCTTCACAAAGAAGTCTTTTAAAACGTTCACACTACACAGAATGACAAAACAATCTCTGTTTCATTCATATAAGTCTTTTCAGGACAGTATTTTTCTGTTACTTTGCCCCAGAACGCTTTTGCGGCTGTGTTCTTTTCATTGTATTTGATCTCCCAATATCCTTTGAACTGCCCGAAGATTGATGCCGCCGCTTGTTTGATACACCATTTTATATTTCTTTAATGGTACACGGTATCTCCGAGGACTGCCCATCTGAAGAAAGGTATCCTTGATATCAGTTTATATAATACATAAGAAACTGCAAATGCTGACAGCAGGCTCAGGACATATACCAAAGCTGCCGGAAAGATATGACGCTTTGCTATTTCTATGGCGATTATTGATATGCCCAGATAATGGAATATATATAAGCCCCAGCTGTATCTGTTCATCCATGATGTAAAACTGTTCGTAAAGTCAAGGTATTTCGCTCCTGCTCCAAGAAATGCAAGAGATGCAAACCATCCGAATGAAGTAAATAACGGATATTTATATACTGGGGCATCAGCATAGTTTTCTCCGAAATACCTAACCGAGAATGCCAGCCCCAGTACGATTGCAAGTAAAACCAGCAAAATAGTCCATTTCTTCAGGACAGTGATTACTTCATCATGTGAGAAGACAAAATAACCGAGCAGAAATGCTATCCCGTAATATCCGAATCTGTAAACACAGATGATCGGGGTGTTAAGGATCTGAGCCGCGCCGAATACGGGAACAGCGAAAAGGACAAGTGCCAGGATACCTGTTTTAACACCTGGATTCCATAATCTGTCTTTTTCAATCTTACGAATCGGGATCAATACGACAGAAAAGACCCACAGCAGCTGAATGTACCACAAAACTCCTATCCCGCTTAATACCATGATTAGAAAAGCAGCCGGTGCAGGTACTGTTTTCATCATATTCACGGCATCCGAAGATCTCGTATTAAAATATCCCTGAATAAACTGGAATACAAAAAGGCCTATTGTGGACGGAACAAGCAGTTTTGTTGTCCTGCTCTTTAAGAACTCCTTATCAGTATGGTTCTCAAGATAACATCTTGAGCTTATACCTGAGATGATAAAGAGAAGGAACATAAACCAGGGATATGTCAGGTACTGATAAACATCATAATACTGGATTTCAAGACCTGTAATATTTCCAACCACGCCCGGTATGCCTTCTGCATTATACATATAAAAAACATGATATACGACTACGATCACAACCGTGATCCATCTGATGTTGTCCAAATAGTGTTTCCTCATGAAATAATCACCTTTGCAATCATTTTCTAATAGAGCATCATTTCAGATTCAGCACCATTAACCTGAAATCAAACAGGTTTAATGCGGTTTATGAAATGCTAGAGCAGCCTGAATCGGTTTTTCTCAAACTCCAGCAGACCATCATCTCGCATTTTACTCAGTTCACTGGACATTGCGCTCCTGTCGACAGAAAGATAATCTGCAAGCTGCTGCCGGTTAAATGGGATCGTAATATAAGGACTGTTCTGTTTCTTCGCTTCTTCGGAGAGATAAGAGATCAGTTTTTCTCTCGTTGTGCGTCTTGACATATAGCCCAGCTTTTGAACCAGGCTTCTGTTCTTTTCGGCAATCGTGAAGAATAGATTCTGTACTACCGCAGTGTGAAAGCGGCAGGCAGATGAGCAGGTTGTAATAATACGCTTCACATCAAAGAAAAATACAGAACTCTCCTCCAACGCTATAACATCATTCAGAAGTGTGCCGCTTTCCGGTGCTGCGTATGCCTCACCGAATATTTCTCCGATTCCTATATATCCCAGAATACTGCGATTGCCCCAGTAATCATCTCTCTGAATATGAAGACGCCCCTTTGCAAGAACAAGGATATCCTCAAGATGCTCCCCCTGCCGCAGTACATATTCACCCTTTTTGTATGTACGAAGTCTGGCTCCGAGGCAGGTAAGCATGGAGGTGATATCCTCCTCTCCCACACCGGCAAAGAGCTTTGTACTCTTCAATACTGGAATATATTCTTCCATAAAAAAGTTCCTTTCCGTTGCAAATACAACCGAACTGTTTGAATCATTATACTATAATCAAGCCATAGAAGCAACAGGACAAAAGCAGCAGATCCATCAGAGAAGAAGAAGCAGACTCAAGAGAACCAGCAAAAGGAGGAATAGGCAAATGATCCGGAAAATCATCAAAATCGATGAAGAGAAGTGCAACGGATGCGGGCTGTGCGCCAGCGCCTGCCATGAGGGCGCCATTGATATCATAGATGGAAAGGCAAAACTTGTCCGGGAGAATTTCTGCGACGGTTTCGGCGACTGCCTGCCGGGATGCCCTACCGGTGCGATCACTTTCGAGGAGCGCGAAGCTCCGGCTTATGATGAGGCCGCTGTAAAGGCATCACAGCAGAAAACTGCATCAGTGGAAGGAGGAACACCCGTGTCAGTTGAAGAGATTATGCAGATTGAAAACGAGACAAAACGCAGGGCCGCAATGATGGATCATCTGGCAGCAGGCGGACAGCATCCTGCCGGCGGCTGCCCCGGTTCCAGAATGCTGCAGTTCAAACGGGAAGAGGAAGCATCTCAGACAGTTGCTCCCAATACAGGATTTCATCCTGTTTCCCGTCTGAACCAGTGGCCCTGCCAGATCAAGCTGGTGCCCGAACAGGCTCCATTCTTTGAGGGCGCAAAGCTGCTGATCGCGGCGGATTGCACAGCCTATGCCTATGCAAATATGCATGAGGAATTTATGAAAGGTAAGATCACAGTCATCGGCTGCCCCAAACTGGATGATGTAGATTACACGGAGAAACTGACCGGGATCATCCGGGACAATGATATCAAGAGCGTAACTATTGTGCGGATGGAAGTGCCCTGCTGCGGCGGATTACAGAGAGCCGCAGAAAATGCTCTTAAAGCAAGCGGGAAATTCATTCCCTGGCAGGTCGTAACGATCAGCCGGGACGGACGTATCTTAGACTAAGATGAATCAGGTACAGGAGAGATAAATAAAATCAGATATCGCAATAAACCGGCCTGATTTCATATTTCCATGAAACCGGCCGGTTCTTCATAAAACCGCATAGAACCATGCTTTCCGAGAAAGCGAATTCTATGATTCTCCATATAAATTCACTCATCAAACAAATCCGCATGTGTTCCTGTTCGGGAAGCAATCAAAACAACCCTGCCATTGTCAAAGATGACCCGGGCCGTGCCCCCGCACTGTGAGGCGCCCGGAGGGCGGGATACAGGCGTCTGAAGCCACGGCCAGGCAGATTGGTCAACTCTTAACGACGATAACCTTGTTATAAAGCCTGTCCCAGCGGAGGTAGAAATCCTTCCGGCAGGCTTCGCATATCTCTGCGGATTCCTGTGGATGACAATCTCTCATTTCTGTAAAAGTCCGAAGAAAAATCGCTTGAGTTTATCGCCGGATATCACGTGCAGCGGTTT
>CADBQK010000196.1 GCA_902796775.1 uncultured Lachnospiraceae bacterium | reverse complement strand
TTTCTGCCTGATCCAGGTGTTTGCTGTATTGATTACCATGCAGCTGACAGCTGTGTCTTCTGTGACTCAATCACCGAATACGGTCAAACCGTTTTATTACATACTTGCTGCAGTCATTTTTATCGGCCTGGGTATATTTATGCTTCGTAAAGCGATCAAAAATGAACCGATCATTGAGAGAGTTTGCGAGATTACATACCGGCAGGTTATAATCGCGGCGCTTGTTACCGGGATCGATGCGGTATTTGCCGGTTTTGCGTTCGGACTGATGAAAGCTGCGGTTTTACCGGTTGGGCTCTGTACTCTTTTTGTTACAGCCCTTTTGGTCGTGCTGGGTATTTATACAGGCTATCGGCTGGGTTATGAACAGAAAACAAAAGCCTATGCCATCGGCGGGAGCCTGCTGCTGATTTCTGCAGCGGAGATCGTCCTTCGTTATCTGATTGGATCGCATCTGTTATAGCTGCTTGAGCCGAATATCATAAAACTGAAAAACCTGCAGCAATCCGGTTTGTCAGGAGAAGGCAGGATATTATAACCCAACATCATAATAATTCATTTATAACAAGAAAAGAGGTAACAATTAACATGGTTCCATCATTGTACAGTGTATCTCATAAGGTTCAGAGAGCAGCAGTAAGCAAGGTCCTGGATGCTTTTCTTGCAGGAGCAAAGAAGGACAGGCAGGCAGCTTTTCTGCGAATCATTAATTTTGCACAGAAGTTCTGGCCGGATTATCCGGATAGTTTCTTTGAAAAAATGCGCGAGGATGTACGCAATAACAGCCGCTGGGTGCGTGTGATCAATGATACGATCGATGATCTGGATCCTCATGTGGTCAAGGTCATGGCGATGAATCTGGGGTATGAGGCGTTTCTGCGCGGCACAAAGATGATCCGTAAAAACAGGAAAAAGTATCACTGCAATATACCCTGGATCATTCTTTTTGATCCGACCTCGGCTTGCAATCTGCATTGCAAGGGATGCTGGGCCGGTACCTATGGCCGGAAGTACAATCTCTCTTTTGAGGATATGGACAGCATCATTACCCAGGGGAAACGGCTTGGTACCTATCTGTATCTTCTGACCGGCGGGGAACCGACTGTACGCAAAAAGGATCTCATTCGTCTTGCCGAAAAACATGATGATATCGTGCTGGCAATGTTTACCAACTCTACTCTGATCGATGAAGACTTCGCGAAGGAAGCAGCCAGGCTCGGCAACTTTGTATTCTTCCTTTCCATTGAAGGTACACCCGAGACCAATGATGCACGCCGCGGTGAGGGTCATTATGATGCGGTAATGAAAGCAATGGATCTTCTTCGGAAGTATGGTGTTGTGTATGCTTCATCCGTCTGCTATACCAGGGCGAACATCGAAGCTGTTACCAGTGATGATTTCCTGCAGATGATAGCGGACAAGGGAGCACGTTTCGGCTTTTTCTTCCACTATATGCCGGTTGGAAACAGTGCAGTGCCTGAGCTTCTGCCGACGATGGAGCAGAGGAAGAATATTTACAAGAGGCTCCGTTATATCCGCTCTGACGAATGCGATCTTCCGTTCTTCCCGCTGGATTTCCAGAATGATGGAGAGTATGTAGGCGGGTGTGTGGCCGGCGGAAGGAATTATTTCCATATCAATTCCAATGGCGATGCTGAGCCCTGTGCATTCATCCATTATTCGGATTCCAATATCCATGATAAATCGAACCTGGAGATCCTGCGCAGCCCGCTGTTTATGGCTTATCACAAGGGACAGCCCTTTAATAAGAACCATCTGCGTCCCTGCCCGATGCTGGAAAATCCGGAAGCGCTTAAAAAGATGGTCCATGAGACAGGTGCCCACAGCACCGATCTGGAATCTCCGGAGCCCGTTGAGCATCTGTGCGCTAAGTGCGAGCAGTACGCAAAGGATTGGGCCGGACCTGCCCAGGAGATCTGGGACAGCAAGACGCATCCCGTGACCTATGACAATTACTATCATCCTGAAGAGGAGAAATAATAGGATATAGTGGCGGACAGACAGACTGACTGAAGGCAGGTTTATAGTTCCGGCAGGCAGATCAGGAGGAGATATCTTTGGAGAGGCGCAAAAAGATGACGAAGGCTCTGATCAGTGAGAGCCTGAAGATCCTGATGGAGACCCGTTCGTTTGAAAAGATCACGATCAGGATGATCACAGATGCCTCCGGCGTGATCCGCCCGACCTTTTACAATTATTTCTGTGACAAATACGAAGTGCTGGAATGGATCTTCGTAGAGGAGATCGTCGTAAAGATGCAGGCTCTCTTTGATCAGAAGATGTTTACCGAAGGCATCAAGCTGATCTTTGAGTGCATGAAAGAAGACAGGCGGTTCTACAAACGGGCCTTCGAGGTAGGAGGACAGAATTCATTTACGGACATAGCCCATAAGCATCTGCACCAGTTATTTTTGTACGAGCTGGAAAAATCATATACTGGGAAGGGGATCCAGAATAAACTGGTATCCCCCTCTCTGATTGCCGAGGAGTACTCCCTGATGCTTCTGTATATGCTCAGAGAATACACCAGCAATCCCGGCAGCCAGTTCAGGAAAGCTGAGCC
>CADBQK010000195.1 GCA_902796775.1 uncultured Lachnospiraceae bacterium | reverse complement strand
TTTGACAAAGTTCGGCGCGGCGCTTAGAAAGACATCCCTTGATGAAATGCCTGAACTATTCAATATTATTAAAGGAGATATGGCAGTAGTAGGACCGCGGCCTTTGCTGGTGAGATATCTGGAAAGATATAATAAGCATCAGGCGAGACGACATGAAGTCCGTCCGGGTTTTACAGGACTTGCGCAGGTTCATGGAAGAAATGCCATCAGCTGGGAGGAAAAGTTCAATTGGGATGTTGAATATGTGGATCATGTGTCTTTCTGTGGTGATGCAAAGATAATTCTGGATACGGTGAAAACGGTTGTGAAACGGGAAGGGATCAGCGGAGCCGGAGAAGCCACCATGTCAGAGTTTATGGGGAGTAAGGATGAATAAGCTGATCATTATTGGTGCGTCCGGCCATGGGAAGGTGGTTGCGGATATAGCGTCGTTAAATGGCTACAATGATATCGTTTTTCTTGATGATGATGAGAATGTAAAATTCTGCGGCGAATATCCGGTGATTGGCAAGAGCAGCGATCTTCCCGACGAACCGTATGAAATAGCCGTCGCAGTCGGAAATGCTTCTGTCAGGAAAATGATCATGGAAAGGCTTCATGGAAGGAAGTTTCCTGTTTTGATCCATCCTGCTTCAGTTGTGGCAAAAGACGTGGTGATCGATGCAGGATCGGTTATCATGGCCGGCGCGATTATTAACCCCGGTACAAGAGTCGGCAGAGGCTGCATAGTGAATACATCAAGTTCTGTTGATCATGATTGTATACTTATGGACTATGTGCATGTGTCTGTGGGCGCACATCTTGCCGGGACGGTTACTGTTGGGGCTGAGTCATGGATCGGTGCAGGGGCAATTGTCAGCAACAATATCAGTATCTGTTCAAACTGTATGATCGGTGCAGGGGCAGTGGTTGTACGCAATATAGATTTCCCGGGAACTTATACAGGGGTACCTGCGAAAAAAAGAAAATGAAAAGGAGCTGGCCTTGAAAATCTGGTTGATGAATCACTATGCTTCCAACATGTATAGGGACGGAGCGGGCAGACATTACTGGTTTGCGAAACAACTAAAGGAAAAAGGGTATGATGTCACCGTTTTCTGTGCAGGAACTTATCTCAATGGCGAGTATGTTCTTGATATGGAAAACATGATAGGAAAGGTTCGTAAGCGTGATAACATACCTTTTGTTCTGGTGCGGACTGTTTCTTCGCAGGGAAATGGTTTGGACAGGATAAAGAATATGGGATTCTTCTATAAGAACCTGTTTCCTGTGACAAAAGCTTACGCAAAAAAGCATGGAAAACCGGATGTGATACTGGCATCCAGCGTCCATCCGCTGACTATGGTTGCGGGGATTCAGATCGCCAGGAAGATGAAAGTGCCGTGTATCTGTGAGATAAGAGATCTCTGGCCTGAAGCAATATTCAGTTTTGGAAAGACAAGCGAGAACAGTATTCTAGGAAAAGTATTGGTAAAGGGAGAACACTGGATTTATAAGAATGCGGATGCACTTATTTTTACAAAAGAAGGCGACACAGACTACCTGAAAGAAAAGCGCTGGACAACTGCACAGGGCGGGGATATTGACCTTGGGAAATGTCATTATATAAACAACGGTGTTGATATTGCGGCGTTTGAGAAGAATATTGAAAGCGAACAGCTTGACGATCAGGATCTTCTTGATGAGGAGAAGTTTAATGTTACATATGCGGGGACAGTACGGCCGGTAAATAATGTCGGCAATCTGCTGGATGCAGCTGCATTGTTTAAAAAAATGGAAGGATATGAAGACATACAGTTCCTGATTTATGGTGATGGAGTACAGTTGGAGGAATTAAAAGAGCGGGCTGAAAAGGAGAAATTGGATAATGTTAAATTGAAAGGGTTTATAGATCGTAAATATATTCCTTTCATTCTGAGTCGTTCTTCTATCAATATGCTTAATTATTCACAGAACCAGTATAACTGGACCAGGGGGAACAGCTCCAACAAACTGTTCGAATATATGGCAAGCGGAAAGCCCGTTATATCGACTGTACATATGGGATACTCCATTATCAAAAAATATAAGTGCGGTGTTGAACTGGATGAAGATACTCCGCAGACATTGGTGGAAGAGATCAGAAGATTTCATGATATGGATCCTGAAGAAAGGAAGCAGATCGGTCAGAATGCAAAGAAAGGTGCAAAAGATTTTGATTTTTCTGTCCTGACTGAAAAACTGATTCGGGTTATCGAGAGTGTAGTGTGATGGCGGATATAAGCATGATCAGAACAGTCATCTCGGAATATGGGGTTGACTGGGCGAAAAACAGAGCTTTATACAGCGCAAAAATTAAACTGCTGCGTTCCGTTCGGGGTACAGAGAAAGTGTTTGAGCATAAAACGTCTTATCCGAAAAGACTGGATCTGTTTTTGATCAATGTAGAAGAACTCAGACAGTTTCTTTATAAACTTCCTGAAGAAGATAAATCTCATATTATAGTTGCAGCTGATAAAGCATGCCGGGGCAAATTAACCGGCTTTTCCTCGCTGGAACTGGATTATGGAGATCCTGTAGACTGGCAGCTTAATCCGCTGACAGGTGTACGCTGCGATGAGAAATTGCAATGGTTTCGAATTCCGGATTTTGATGAAACGCGTGGAGATATCAAAGTAATATGGGAGGCATCCCGCTTTTCTCATTTTATTACCCTGGCGAGAGCATATTTGCTGACGGATGACAGCCGATACTATAAAGCATTTTCTGAACAACTTCGCTCATGGCTAAAAGGCAATCCTTACGGATATGGAGCGAATTTTAAATGCGGACAGGAATGTTCTTTCCGAATGGTGAATGCATTGCTGGCTTTTACAGTATTCAGGAACGCAGGGATTGCGACCGATTTGGATGCCTCAAATATGAAAGATCTGATAGACCGCTGTTATCGGAAGGTGTTGAGTAATTTCTTTTATGCTTATAAATGCATAAAGAATAATCACACAATATCGGAACTTATGGGTATGATCGTGGGCGCCTGGTGCTGCTTAGATCAAAAGCAATTGGAGAAAGCTTATCAATTGCTTGGTGATGTGGTTGATGAGCAGTTTTCAGAGGACGGTGGTTACCGGCAGTTTTCGTTTAATTATCAGCGCCTGGCCCTGCAGGATCTGGAGTGCATTCTGGCGACTGAAAGAAAATCGGGAATGTATCTCTCAGAGAACAGCCGTGAAAAGATTAAGAAGTCGGCCTTGTTGATGTATCAGTGTCAGGATGAATCGGGTGATATGCCTAATTATGGAAATAATGATGGCGCTCTGGTGTTTCCGATGACATCCTGCGGATACCGGGATTTCAGACCTGTAATTAATTCATCCTACGCCCTGATTACAGGAGAACAATTATATGACGCCGGAAAGCACCAGGAAGAACTGATCTGGTTTGCAGGAGAACGTTCCATAACAGATTTTCCCTTTAAGATAATTGAAAGGTGTTCGTCTCAGTTTTCAGATGCAGGTTTGTTTACATTAAGAGGCAAGGACAGTTGGGCTATGATCGTCTTAAATGATTATAAATCCCGCCCAGCTCATTTTGACCAGCTGCATTTTGATCTCTGGGTGAAAGGAATTAATATTTTTTGTGATTCAGGAACTTATTCATATGCCAGTGAACTCGGAAGAGAATTAATAAAAGAAGGAAGCCATAATACTGTAACTGTGAGTGGGATCAATCAGATGAAAATGAGCGGCCCGTTCCTCATCTATGACTGGACTTCAAGAGAATATGTCAGATCTGATAATCATTCCTTTGCAGGCAAAATGAAGTCTTCATACTTACATTCGAGAAAAATTGATTATTCAGATGGAGAGTATTGGATAGAAGACAAGGCTGACCGAGACTGCCAGATTCTTTTTCATACTCCATGCGAAGTTTATAGGGAAGGGAATTACATATTGCTCTATTATAATGGAGTAAAATTATGCAGGTTCCGCAGTGACGGTATTCTTAACACGGTTGAAAGCAAACGGAGTTTATACTATTTAAAAGAAACAGGCAGTACATGTATTGCCCTGGAAGCAAAAGCAGGACAGACTATACACACAGTCATAGAAACAGGAGGATGCAGCACGAATGGTTAATGTGATTGGACTTGGTTATATCGGTCTCCCGACAGCCCTTATGATGGCTGCTCATGGAGTGGAAGTTATTGGGACTGATTACAATGCGGATTTGGTAGCAACACTCAACGCAGGGAAAACTACATTTAAAGAAGATGGCCTCGACGAATTGTTTCAGAACGCTGTTTCCAAAGGGATAAGGTTTACAACAGAATATCAGGTCACGGATACGTATATTGTATCTGTGCCGACACCGTATGATAAATTCAGTAAAAAGGTAGATGCATGTTATGTTATAGCTGCAGTGGAAAAGATTCTGGAGGTGTGTCCGGATGATGCGACTCTGGTCATAGAATCGACAATTTCTCCGGGGACAATTGATAAGTTCATACTACCGGTCATCGGAGACAGATGTATTCATCTTGTTCATGCTCCGGAGCGTATCATTCCGGGGAATATGGTCTATGAACTTCTTCATAATAACCGCACCGT